>JAGQIB010000080.1 GCA_020431545.1 Gemmatimonadota bacterium | reverse complement strand
GTTCCTCGCCGAGAGCGGAGACCTGAAGTTCTGGTACGACGTGTCGACCGAGTCGGGCTTCGACTACCTGAAGTTCTACCTGGACGGCGTGCTGATGGACCAGTGGTCCGGCACCGTGCCGTGGACCCAGGCGACGTATCCGGTCGGTTCCGGATTCCACACGTTCACCTGGACCTACTCCAAGGACGGCTCCGTCAACGGCGGCGCCGACGCGGTGTGGATCGACTTCATCGAGATGCCGCGCGTGACGCCGCCGGTGTACCCGGAGATCGCGGTCTCGCCGGGCAGCGTGACCGAGACGCTGAGCCCGGGCGGAACGTCCACGCAGCCGCTCACGATCGACAACACCGGCGAGGGCGAGCTCTCCTACGGGATCTCGATCCTCGAAGCGCCGGCCCCGGCCCCGCGACCGCAGGAGCTCGGTCGCGCGGTGCGCGAGGAGATCGATCTCGCGAAGGGAGAGGTCGATCCGCGAGTGGGTGACTCGCCGTTGCTCGGCTCGGGCGGCCCGGACGGGTTCGGCTACCGGTGGATCGACAGCGACGATCCGTCGGGCCCCGCGTACGTGTGGGTGGAGATCAACTCGGTCGGAACGCCGCTCGCCATGGGCGACGACACGTACCTGACCGGAGTCCCGATGGGGATCTCCTTCCCGTACTACGGGAACGTCTACTCGAGCGTGAACATCAGCACGAACGGATTCGTGAGCTTCTCGGCGCCATCCGGTTCGTACTACACGAACGGATCGCTTCCGAGCACGACGGATCCCGACGACATGGTCTGCGCGTACTGGGACGATCTGAACGCGAACGACGGCGGGACGATCTACACGTACCAGGACGCGGCGAACGCCCGCTTCATCGTGGAGTGGGATGGCGTCCCGCGGTACGGCACGAGCGGGTCCCAGCTGCAGACGTTCCAGATCATCCTGGGTGCGGACGGGACGATCGTCACGCAGTACCGCAGCGTGAACAACGTGATCTCGAGCACGGTCGGTATCGAGAACGCGGACGGCTCCGACGGTCTGGAGGTCGTGTTCAACGCGGCCTACCTGCACGACGGGCTCGCGATCCTGTTCACGAACGCGCCGCCGATCTCTTGGCTGACGGCCAGTCCTTCCTCAGGTCTGGTGCCGGCGTTCGGTTCCGGGGCCGTGTCCCTGGACTTCGACGCCACCGGGCTCACCGCCGGCACGTATGAGGCGATCGTCCGCATCCTTTCGAACGATCAGGATGAGGCGGTCACGGACATCCCCGTGACGCTCACGATCGGCGGGGCGACGGACGTCGTGGTCACGCCGGCGGCGCCCACACGCTTCGAGCTCGGTCGACCGCAGCCGAATCCGTTCGGCTCGCTCTCCACGGTGGAGTACGCGGTGCCCGATGCCGCGCGGGCGCTCACGATCGCCGTCTACGACGTGTCGGGTCGTCGTGTGCGCACGCTCGTGAACGGCGCCCAGCCGATCGGTCGCCATCAGGTGGCCTGGGACGGGCGGGACGAGACGGGACGTCGGGTGGCATCCGGCGTGTACTTCTATCGCCTCGACACGGAGGACGTGTCGCAGGTACGGAAGGTCACGCTGCTGAAGTAGCGTTCCTTCGCGCTCGCGAACCGGGGCCCGTCGTCTCGCACGACGGGCCCCTCTTCCTTGCCTCACTTCATGAGCGGGAAGTTCTTCTGGTACTCCTCGCGGAACTTCTCCTCGCGCCACTTTCGGCGGAGCTTCAGGAACGTCTCGTTCAGGCCGCGGTCCGTGCGGGCGAGGATGCGTTCGGCCGGCGTCATCCAGTCGTCCAGGATGGAATCGCGCGGTGCGTCGCCGAGCCTCGCACCCTGGATGAAACTCACCATCGAGCGATCGGCCCACCACTCCGAGGCGACGTCGTCGGATCGCTCGGGGGCGCGCAGGGGCAGCGGCGCGACGCGGGGCGGAGGAAGGTCCTCTTCCTCGTCGGTCTTCTCGGGTGGGAGCGGCCGGTCGGGCGGCGGGCTCGCGAGTTCCGGTCGCGAGGACTCGGCGGGGGGAGTCTCCGCGGCGGGAGGCCGGACCGGTGGGGGCGAGTCCGTCGGCGCCGCCTCGCGCGCGGGCGTCTCGAGGAGCGGCGGCTCGGCCGCGGCGATGAGGCGGACCGGAATCTGCCGGCGCAGCGGGAAATCCCGGTCCCGGGCGCCCCAGAGCACCAGCGCCACCAGCAGGGCGACGTGGGCCGTACCCGAGACGGCGATCGCGATTCCCGTGCGACGGCTCAAGGGACACTCCGGCGGCGGGAGGGGACGACGAGGATACCCCGTCCGGGGTGGTCGGGATCCGGAAACCGCGCTCCGCCCGGAAGGGCGAGGGGGCCGGCCCGCGGCCGCGGGCCCGCGGAATCGCCCCGCCGCGTCGTCGTCCCGTCCCGTCGGACGACGAAATCGGCCCGACGTCTCGCCCGAACCCGGTCGGGTCTCGTATTTTTCCTGCAACCGCAGCGGCTTTCCGTTCCCGCGAACACCGAGGTGACTCCATGCACGTCCGTTCCGTCGTCCGCATCGGGATGGCGCTCACCGCCGTCCTGCTCGTGGCGGCGTCCGCCCCCGCCGCGAAGAAGAAGATCGAGAAGCGCGACGATCTCCCGCGCCACTCCTACACGTTGCCGATGTCCGGCTCGGAGATCGTTCGTTCCGAGGACGCGATCGCGAAGCTCGCGAAGCAGGTCCGGGCCGATCTGGAGG
Source organism: Gemmatimonadota bacterium (assembly GCA_020431545.1). Classification (GTDB taxonomy): domain Bacteria; phylum ARS69; class ARS69; order ARS69; family ARS69; genus JAGQIB01. Next base: position 4,045 of record JAGQIB010000080.1, on the reverse strand, counting down.
CCGATCTCGCGAGCTACGACATCGCGGACAAGACGACCGTCCAGGGGATGCAGAGCGCGCTGGCCACCATCTCCCTGGTCCAGCACCGCTGGGACGAAGCGCTCGAGCACCTGAAGGCGGCACGCGCGCTGGAGGACAAGCCGGCGATCAAGGCCACGATGGGACTCGGGACCGAGTCGCGCATCGCGGCGATCCGGGCGACCGGTTCCACGGATCCCGCGGTGTTCGGCCCGAAGTTCCGCGAGGAGTACGAGAAGCGGCTCGCGGGCCTGGACTGGAACGTCGTGGCCGACGTGCTGCAGCAGACCAAGGGCCAGATGGAGATGATCTCGGAGCCGCTCGTGCTCGGCCTGATCCAGGAGCAGGTGGACCCGATCGTCGCGAAGAATCCCGAGGTGAGTCGCGACATCGCGGTGCAGCTCCTGTCGTTCCGTGAGCTGCTCACGCAGGGGCTGCCCGTGAAGGGCGAGGCCGTGGCGGCGCTGCAGGGCCTGGTCGACCGGAACCGCGAGGAGAAGCAGGACATCTGGGCCGAGCGCTCGCTCGATCTCGCGGGCCGCCCCGATCTGACCACCACGAAGATCGCCGTGTGGGACACGGGCGTCGACACGGCGATCTTCGGGAAGACGAATCAGCTGTTCACGAACCCGGGCGAGAAGGCCGACGGCAAGGACGACGACGGCAACGGGTTCGTGGACGACGTGCACGGCATCGCGTTCGACCTGCACAACGAACGGACGACCGGAAACCTGTACGACATGTCCGGCGCGACGCGCCCCGTGTCGACGCTGCAGGGCTGGGCGAAGGGCTTGTTCGATCTCCAGGCGGCGATCGACTCGCCGGAAGCGAAGCAGCTCCGCACGGAGATGTCGCAGCTCTCGCAGGACGAAGTGAAGAACTTCATGGAGGATCTCACCCGCTACACGCTCTACGCGCACGGCACGCACGTGGCGGGCATCGCGGCGGCGGAGAATCCGGCCGCGCGGATCCTGTACTGCCGGCTCACGGGCGACCCGCGCATCATCGGCGAGCCGCCCACGATGGAAGACTCGGAGAACATGGCGAAGGCCGCGAGCGACGCGGTGAAGTACTTCCGGGCGAACGGCGTGCGCGTCGTCAACATGAGCTGGGTGGTTGCGCGATCGGGGATCGAGGCCGGCCTCGAGCAGCACAACATCGGGAAGGACGCCGAGGAGCGCAAGGAGATGGCGCGTCGCCAGTTCGACGTGATCCGCGAGGGGCTGGAGACCGCGTTCCGGTCGGCGCCCGAGATCCTGTTCGTGGGCGGCGCCGGAAACTCGAACAACGACATCGAGTTCGACGAGTTCGTCCCGCCGATGCTGCAGCTCGACAACCTGCTGATCGCCGGTGCGGTGGATCAGGCGGGCGAGGCGACGACGTTCACGAGCTTCGGTCCGACCGTGAACGTGTACGCGAACGGGTACGAGGTCGAGAGCTACGTGCCGGGCGGTGACCGGTTGCCGTTCTCGGGAACGTCGATGGCGTCGCCGAACGTCGCGAACCTCGCGGCAAAGCTGTTCGCGCTCGATCCGAGCCTCACGCCGGCGCAGGTCGTCTCGCTGATCCTCGACAACGCGGACGTGGTGCAGGAGGGCGACGAGACGATGCGGATCATCAATCCGCGCCGTTCGGCCGAGGCGCTGATGCGCGCGAACGGCAAGGCGCTCTGAGATCTACGGATGCGGAGAGGGGGCGGTCCGCGCTACCATGCGCGGGCCGGCTCCCGCTGACGAGAGCCGGTACGCGGGCCCGGCGGTCCTCGAGATCGCCGGGCTCGTCCGTCTCGTCTCCGCAATCGCCGGCGACCGGCCCCGGCCCGGCGGCGATCCCGCAAGATGATGGAAAACTTGGGGTTAGCGGTCGGGGTCGATTGACAGGAACCTCCCGGCGGCGCTACGGTTCTCAGGCTTTGCCCCGCTCCGTCCGCCCCGAAACCCGGTGAGACCGTTGCCGCGATTCCACGCCCCCGCCCTTCTGCTCGCGCTGATCCTCGTTGCCGGGGGCGGAAGGCCGGTCGTGGCCGCGCCCGATCTCCTGCCTCTCGACGAGGTGCGCCCCGGCGCGGTGGCGCAGGTGCGGACGGTCCTCTCGGGGACGCGCATCGAGGAGTTCGACGTCGAGATCCTCTCGGTGGTACGGAGCACCGGACCGGGCCAGGATCTGATCGTCGCGAAGGGAATCGGCGACCGCATCGCCCATCTCGGCGTGGCCCAGGGAATGAGCGGCAGTCCCGTGTACCAGGACGGGCGCCTCGTGGGCGCGCTGTCCTCGACGTGGCCGTTCCTGCGGGAGCCGATCCTCGGCATCACGCCGGCGGAGCAGATGGCTCGCGAGGCGGACTGGTCGTTCGCGCGGGAGGCTCACGGCGCCGTGACGCCGGGCGGTCTCGGCCCGGGGAGCCCCGGGAGTCGCGCGGCCCGGGACCTGGCGGCGCGGCTCGGACTTCCGGATCCGATGGGTTCGACGGCAGGGGCCGTGTCGCCGGGCGAAGCGGTGCCGGCGTCGGCCGCCCGCAAGTTCGAGTCGATCGGCGCCCCGCTCATGCTGGCCGGCCTGGACCCGCGCCTGTCCGATCTCGCGGCGGAGCGCTTTGCGCCGTTCGGATTCACGGTGGCCGAAGGCGGGACGGGGCGCACGTCCACCGGGGGCGCGATCGAGCCCGGGGCCACGATCGGTGTGCGGCTCGCGGGCGGCGACGTGGACATGACCGCGATCGGCACCGTGACCTGGGTGGACGACGATCGTGTGTACGCCTGGGGGCATCCGTTCTTCCAGATCGGCGACGTGGAGTTCCCGCTCGTGAACGGCACGATCCACACGGTGGTGCCGAGCGACATGATCTCGTTCAAGCTCGGCAGCGGCGGCGACGTCGTCGGCGTGTGCACGAGCGATCGTCGCTCCGGGATCTCCGGCCGGCTCGGCCCGGCGCCGCCGCGGATCGACTTCGACGTGGTCCTTCGCCAGCGCGGCGACGAGCGAAAGTGGCACTACGAGATCGTGCGTCACCCGGAGCTCGCGCCGCAGCTCGTGGGCATGACGGCGGCGAACTCGTTGCTCGCGCGCGAGGGAACGCAGGGCGAGCAGACGATCCGCTTTCGCCAGCGGCTCGAGCTCGCCGACGGACGTTCGGCCACGCTCGCCACGACGTTCACCGGCAACGAGACGCTCTCCGATCTCGTGGACCTGCTCGGCGCGGCGACGAAGGTGCTGCTCTCGAATCCCTTCGAGAAGATCGAGATCGCGCGCATCGACGCGGAGATCGACGCGGAACCCGGGACCCGCGCGACGTTCCTGACCGAGCTCGCGGTGGACCGCGAGCGGGTGCGTCCGGGGGAGTCCGTGCGCGGCACGTACGTCCTCCGCGACTGGCGCGGCGAGGAGACCCGGCACCGGTTCGAGATCCCGCTTCCGGCGAACGCGCGGCCGGGCCGCTACCTCCTGCTCGCGGCCGACGCGCAGAACACGGAGAAGTACGAGTCCGAGCGCAGCCCGCGCGACTTCGCGCCGCGCTCGGTCGACGAGTTGCTGACGCGGATCGATCGCCTCCGTTCCACGGAGGAGCTGTACCTGATGCTGTACCGCCGCTCCGAGGGCGCGCTCGTCGACGGGCGGCCGCTCCCGGATCTGCCGCCCACCGCGCAGGCGATCCTCGGCGGCGCGACGCGCTCCGGGGTGATCGAGGATCTGCCGGCCGAGCTCGTGCGCGAGCAGCGCGTGCCGCTCGGTCGCTACCTGCAGGGCGGACACACGGTCCTGTTCGAGGTTCGCGAGGAGAAGTCATGACGCACCGAGCAATCGCTCGCGGCGCGGCCGCGATCGCGGCGACGTGGATCGCGGCGTCCGTCGCGTCGGCGGTGTCGCCGCAGTACTGGATCCACGACACCGCGGAGGAGTTCCTCGCGGGGAAGGCCGAGCAGGTGACCATCCGCGAGGACGGCACGCTCGTACCCGCGCCCGCGCTCCGGACCCTGGCCGAGCCGGACGTCGCCTATCTGTGGGACGTCGCGACCGGCTCGAGCGGCAC
>JAGQIB010000079.1 GCA_020431545.1 Gemmatimonadota bacterium | reverse complement strand
CTCACGCTGCGCGTGACCGAGGACGCGACGGGCAAGCAGGTGGACGTCGACGTCAAGTTCCGGGGGCCCTGACGATGGGCTGGCTCAAGCGGCGTCCGTGGGTCTGGGTGGTGATCCTGAGTCTCGTCGTCCTCGCGGTGAACGTCGCGTTCGTGGTGATCGCCACGAAGAACGCTCCCGAGATGCTGATCGAGGAGTAGGACGCTCCGCCCGCGGCCCCGATCCCTCTACGCGCGCGGCGCCGGAACCCGGCCGGCCAGCCGCCCGACGATGGCGAGAAGCTTCCGCCGATCGATCGGCTTCGGCACGAACTCGTCGCACCCCGCGTCGAGGCAACGCTCGCGGTCGGCCGCGGTGGCGTTCGCGGTGAGGGCCACGATCGGGACCGCCACCCCCTTCTCCCGCAGCAGCCGCGTGGCCCCGACGCCATCGAGCCGCGGCATCTGGAGATCCATCAGGATCACGTCGAACGAGGTCCCGCTCTCCTCGGCGGCGAGCACCTTCTCCACCGCCTCCTGACCGTGGTCCGCAAGCGCGGTCGTGGCCCCCGCCCGTTCCAGGATGTGCTGGACCAGCCGCTGGTTGACCGGAGTGTCCTCCACCACGAGGACGTGGCGTCCCCGCAGCGGCATCGACGGCGCTTCGGAGTCGGTCGAGCTCGCCCGCGACCGGTTCGCGAGCGCGGCGAGGGTCTGCACGACGTTCCGGCGGTCGATCGGCTTCCCGAGCCACGCGTCGAACGCTCCGCGGAGCTCGTCCGTCGCCTGGCCCGCGCTCAGCGCCACGATCGCGCCCGCGAAGCCCTCCGCCCGGACGGTGGTCGCGAGCGAGTGTCCGTCGAGTCCCGGCAGATGGAGGTCCGTCACGAGAATGTCGGGCGACACCCGGCCCGAGTCGGTGTCCCGCAGGATCTCGAGCGCGGCAATCCCGGAGTCCACCGACGTCACGTGCGCGCCCGCCCGCTCGAGGATCCGTTCCGCGAGGCGCCGGTTCACGGGGTGATCCTCCACCAGGAGGATGCGCAGGCCGCCGAGCGTCGGCGACGCGACCTCGACGCTCGACTTGCGGGCACGATCCCGCCACCGCGCTCTCCCCTCCTCGATCCCGATCCTCGGCACGGACTCCACCGGCCCGGTGCTCACGGAGACCCGGAACGCCGTGCCCTGGTGCGGGCGCGACGACACCACGATGTCGCCGCCGAGCAGCACCGCGAGTTGCTTGCTGATCGTGAGGCCGAGCCCGGTTCCCCCGAAACGACGCGTCATCGAGCCGTCGGCCTGGGTGAAGGGCTCGAACACGCGAGCCACCTGCTCATCGGACATTCCGATACCCGAGTCGACCACCACGACCTCGAGCTGCGGCCCCTCCAGTCCGGACTGCGGTTCGGGGACTTCGTGGAAGTGGACGATCAGGAGGATCGTGCCGCTCTCCGTGAACTTGATCGCGTTCCCGATCAGGTTGATGAGGATCTGCCGCAGGCGGGTGGGGTCGGTCCGGATGCTCTCGGGGATCGCGTTGAGGCTCGTCATCTCGAGCCGCAGTCCCTTCGCCTTCGCGGGCGCATTCATGAGACGGTACGTCTCCTCGAGGAGCTCCCACGCATCCACCTCGATGCGCTCCACCTCGAGACGTCCGGCCTCGATCTTGGAGAGGTCGAG
>JAGQIB010000078.1 GCA_020431545.1 Gemmatimonadota bacterium | reverse complement strand
TGGCGCCGTTCGCGGTGGAGAGCTCGGTCACGCTGACCCCCGCGACGTTGCTCCTGCTCGGCGGGAGCCTCGCGGCACTCGGGCTGTCCGCGGAAAGACGCTTCTCCCCGCTCGAGGTCGGAGCCGGCACGGGACTCGCGGCAGCCGCGGCCGGCCCCGCCGGGCTCGGACTGCTGGCCGGCGAGCTCGTCGCGGAACGGCGCAACGCCGCCCGACGACTGCCCTGGATCCTGCTGTCGGGGGGGCTCGTGCTGGCCCTCGCCGCGCCCGGCGTCCTCCGGAGCTTCCCGCACTTCCCCGGGCCGTCGCTCGCCGTCGACGCGAAGTCGCCGTTGCTCGACGCCATCGTCACGATCGCCCGCACGGCCGGACCGCTCGTGCTCGTGCTCGCGATCGCGGGGAAGCTGTCCCTGCTCCGCTCGCGACGCGCCACGACGTCCGCGATCCTGCTCGCGGCCGGCGCGACGTTCCTGATCCCGGTCGTCCGCCACACCACGAGCGCGCCCGTGCTCGCGGGCACGCTGCCGTTCGTGTTCCTGCTCGCGGGCACCGGCGCCGCCACCGGTCTGCTGGGACGCGCGGTGGCCGGGGTGGCGCTCGTGATCGCGACGTTCGGTACCGGCCAGCTGCTCGCGAGCGGCCTCGTGCCCGGGCCTCGCGACGCCGCGGCGGACTGGGCGCGCCGTCACGTCGGGGCGTACGAGGTGGTGCTGGTGGAAGGGGAGCCGCTCGCGGTGGGGACCGTCGCGGGCGCGCGCGAGGCGGATGAGCTCGTACGCGAGGGTGCGCTCACCGCGGAGCGTCGCGACGAGTACGTCGGGAACGGCAAGGTGTTCCAGCCGCGTCCGCTGCCGGCGCCCGCCACCGAAGGCTCCGAGGCGACGTTGTTCTACGACCCGAACGTCGCGCAGTTCTTCCGGTGGATGATCCTCGAGGTGCCCCCGCCGCTCCCCGAGGATCGCTCGCCGACTCCGGAAGAGCGCGCGCGCACCGAGTTCCACCGGTACTTCACCGAGACCTGGAACGTCGTGGAGCGGTTCGAGCGGGGACTCTCGCGCTCGCCGGAGCTCGTCGCGGTGGCGCGTCCGGAGGGCTTCACGGATCTCGATCGCGATCGTCTCGCGCCGCTGAACTCCATCCTGCACGGCCCCGAGACGAGCGCGTGTCGGGACACGAGCCGCGCATTCGCCCGCTGGATCCTCGACACCGGCATCGCGTTCCGGCAGGTCAACGAATCGATCGCGGCGCGGCGTTTCCTGGATCTCGCGGCCCAGCTCGAACCGGACGCGTTCGAGCCGGTCTACCAGCGCGCACTCGTGGCGCTGCAGCGCGACGATCCGTCCGGCGCGCGCGACGACCTGCTCACCGCGCTGTCGCGCGATCCGACGTCCGGCGGAGCGCACTACAACTTCGGCACGGTCCTCGAGGCCGAGGGCGACTACGACGGCGCCGTCACCGAGTACCTCGCCGCGATCTCGTTCCTGGACGACCCGGCGCCCGCCCACGCGCGACTCGGCCGCCTGCTGGCGCTCGCCGGGCGGCCGGACGAGGCACGCGGGCAACTGGAAGCGCTGCGGAGGCTCGCTCCCGACAGCGACGAGGTGCACTCCCTGGAGAGTCTCCTGAGCGCCCCTTGACCACCCTCGCTCCACCGGCCTACCTTGCGTCGCGCATCGAGTCGCGAGCCCGAAAGACGACTTTCGGGACAACAAATCCGACCGGGAGGGCTTCCATGCCGCACGTACTTCCGCCGCTTCCCTACGACTACAAGGCGCTCGAGCCGCACATCGACGAGCAGACGATGCGGCTCCACCACGACATCCACCACAAGGGCTACGTCGACGGGCTGAACGCCGCCGAGCAGAAGCTCGCCGCCATGCGCGACAGCAACGACTTCGCGGCGGTCCAGGCCGTGCAGCGCGCGCTCGCGTTCCACGGTTCCGGCCATTTCAATCACGTCATCTTCTGGGAAAACATGGGCCCGAACGGTGGCGGCACGCCGTCCGGCGATCTCGCGAAGCAGATCGACAAGGACTTCGGCGGCTTCGACAAGTTCCGCGCGCACTTCTCGCAGGCGGCGGCGACCGTCGAGGGCAACGGCTGGGGCGTGCTCGGCTGGCACCCGGTGGCGGGACACCTCATGGTGCTCGCGTCGATGAACCACCAGAACCAGGGCGTGCACGGCCTCGTGCCGGTGCTCATGCTCGACGTCTGGGAGCATGCGTACTACCTGAAGTACCAGAACA
>JAGQIB010000077.1 GCA_020431545.1 Gemmatimonadota bacterium | reverse complement strand
CGGCGCATCGCAAACCGGCGCAGACCGCCGAGCTCGCCCAGAAGGCGCGCTCCCGTGGCGTGAAGGTCGTCATCGCCGGCGCCGGAATGGCCGCGCACCTGCCGGGCGTCGTCGCCTCCCACACGACCTTGCCGGTGATCGGAGTTCCGCTCGCGGGTTCGCACCTCGCCGGCATCGACAGCCTGTACGCGATCGTGCAGATGCCGCCCGGAGTTCCGGTGGCGACCGTCGCGGTGGGATCCGCCGGCGCGAAGAACGCCGCGATCCTGGCCGCGCAGATCCTCGGCCTCTCCGATCCGGAGATCGCCGCCCGCCTCGTGGAGCACAAGAAGGAGCTGGCTGCCGCGTGATCGCGAAACTGATTCGAGTCGACCACGGCACGCCGGACCGTGAAGTCGTGGAGCGCGTCGCCGACCTGCTGCGGGCCGGCCGCATCGTGGCGATGCGGACCGACACGGTCTACGGTCTGCTCGGATCGGTGAATCGGCCGGATGCGTTGCGGCGCCTCGTGGAGCTGAAGCTTCGCCCGGTGGGCAAGCCGTTCATCCTGCTCGCGGCGGACTGGATCGCGGTCCGCTCGGTGACGTCTCATCTCACGCCCGTCGCACGGCGGCTCGGATCCCGTTACTGGCCCGGCCCGTTGACGCTCGTCCTGCCCGGCGACGAGAACCTGCCCGACGAAGTGACCGCGGCCGGACCGGCCGTGGCGCTCCGGATCCCGCGCGATCCGCTGCTCGCGGCGATACTCAAGGCGACGCGCGCGGTCGTCGCGGCGCCGAGCGCGAACCTCCCGGGTGAGCCGCCGGTGCAGTCCGCGGGAGAGGCACTCGAGCTGTTCGGCGACGGAATCGACCTCGCGCTCGACGGCGGTCCGCCCCCGGCGACGCTCGCTTCCACGATCGTGGACTGTCGCGGCGCCCAGGGAGAGATCCTGCGCGCGGGCCCGATCCTCCCCGAGCCGGAAGATCTCGTCATTCACTGAGGAAGCGTTTGGATTTCCGAGTCCTGTTCGTGTGTTCCGGCAACACCTGTCGCAGTCCGCTCGCGGAGGCGATCGCGCGCCACCTGATGACGGAGGCGGGGGAGGACGGTGTCGTGTTCGAGTCCGCCGGAACGGCGGCGCAGGACGGAACGTTCGCGTCCCGTGGATCGCTCGGAGTGGCCCGCGAGCACGACCTCGATCTCGAGTCGTTCCAGAGCCGGCGACTCACGCCCGAGATCCTGGACACGGCCGATCTCGTGCTCGTGATGGAGCTCGGGCATCGCTCGGGCGTGCTCGGAACGTCGCCTACGGCCGACACGCGCACGCACCTGCTCGGTGAGCTCGCCGGACGCGAAGGCGCCGACGCGGCCGTACCCGATCCCTTCGGCGGATCGCTCGATTCCTACCGCCGGACCTACGCGCGTCTCGAGTCCATGATCCGGGACGCTCTTCCTCGCATTCTCCAGATGGCCGGCGAACGCACCGGCGAGTGACCGAACGGAGGTCGACATGTCGCGTTTCGAATCCCTGAAGGCGGCGGATCCCGCGATCTACGACGCGGTGCAGGGCGAGGTCCGGCGCCAGAACCACGGTCTGGAGATGATCGCCTCCGAGAACTTCACCAGTCGTGCCGTGCTCGAGACCCTCGGCTCGCCGCTCACGAACAAGTATGCGGAAGGCTATCCCGGCAAGCGCTACTACGGCGGCTGCGAAGAGGTCGACAAGGCCGAGTCGCTCGCGATCGAGCGCGCGAAGGAACTGTTCGGTGCGCAGCACGCGAACGTACAGCCGCACTCGGGCTCGACCGCGAACTCCACGGCCTACTTCGCCGCGCTGGAGCCGGGGGACACGATCCTCGGACTCTCGCTCGCGCACGGCGGCCACCTCACGCACGGGCACCCGGTGAACTTCTCCGGGCGGTTCTTCCAGGTCGTGCCCTACGAGGTCGAGCCGGACACGGAGCGCATCTCGCTCGATAAGGTTCGCGCCCTCGCGAAGGAGCACCGGCCCAAGATGATCATCGCGGGCGCGAGCGCATATCCGCGCATCTGGGACTTCGCCGCGTTCCGCGACATCGCGAACGAGGTCGGCGCGATCTTCCTGACCGACATGGCGCACTTCGCGGGGCTCGTGGCCGGAGGCGCGCACCCGTCACCGGTCCCGCACGCCGACATCGTCACCAGCACCGCCCACAAGACGCTGCGTGGTCCGCGCTCCGGATTCATCCTCTCCACCGAGGAGTGGGCCAAACCGATCGACAAGACGAACTTCCCGGGCATGCAGGGCGGCCCGCTCATGCACGTCATCGCGGCGAAGGCAGTCTGCTTCGGCGAGGCGCTGAAGCCCGCGTTCAAGGACTACGCCCGGCGGACGGTGGAGAATGCGAAGGCCCTCGCCGAGGCGCTGCTCGCCGAGGGATTCCGGCTCGTGTCCGGCGGCACGGACAACCATCTCATGCTCGTGGACATGACGCCCAAGGGCATCTCGGGCAAGAAGGCGGAGCGTCTGCTCGGCGAGGTGGAGATCACGGTGAACAAGAACGCGATCCCGTTCGATCCGAAGCCGCCCATGACCACGAGCGGTATCCGGGTCGGCACGCCGGCGCTCACCACGCGCGGCATGGGACCGGAGGAGATGCGCGCGATCGCGAAGCTGATCGGTCGTGCGATCGGGAACGAGGCCGAGGACGAAGCGGTGAAGGCGAAGCTGCGCGGAGAGGTCGCGGAGCTCGCTTCCGCGTTCCCGCTGTATCCGGAACTCGAGGATGCCCCGGCCGCCGCGCGCTAGGCGAGCGACGGGGCGCTTCACCTAGGCGGACTCGCGCTTCGCGAGCTCTTCCTCCACGAGGACCCGGCGCAGGATCTTCAGCACACTGCTCTTGGGCAACTCGCTCCGGAACTCGATCTGTCGCGGGATCTTGTAGGCCGCAAGTTCCGCGCGACAGTGCTGCTCGACCTGCTCGGCGGTGAGTTTCGCGCCCGGACGCAGCACCACGAAGGACTTCGGTGTCTCGCCGCGCTTCTCGTCCGGCACCCCGATCGTGGCGCACTCCACGATGTCGGGGTGCTCCATGAGCACACGATCGATCTCGTCCGGGTACACCTTGTACCCGCCGCAGATGATGATCTCCTTCTTGCGCCCGACGATCCGGAACCAGCCGTCCGCGTCCATCTCGGCGAGGTCGCCGGTGTGGAGCCAGCCGTCACGGAGAGTTTCCTGGCTCGCGTCCGGGCGATTCCAGTAGCCGGCCATGACCTGCGGTCCGCGGATGAGCAGCTCGCCGGCCTCCCCGGGGGCGGCCGGTTGCTCCGGGTCGGTCACGGAAGCGAGGCGACAGTCCGTTTCCGGGAGCGGCAGGCCGATCCAGTTCACGCGCCGTTTCCCCGTGGCCGGATTGACGTGGGTCACGGGCGACGCCTCGGTGAGGCCGTAGCCCTCCACGAGACGGCCGCCGGTGAGCTCCTCGAACCGACGCAAGGTGTCCTCGGGAAGCGGCGCCGAGCCGGACACGCAAAGCTTCAGCGAATCGACGCGAAGGGACTTCGCGGCCGGATGCGCGTTGATGCCGTTGACCATGGCGGGCACGACCGGGAACACGGTCACGCGGAACTTGTTGATGGAGTCCACGAGTCGCTTGATCTCGCGCGGATTCGGGACGAGCACGAGCGTCGACGCGAGCGAGATCGGCAGCGTCATGCCGACCGTGAGTCCGAACACGTGGAAGAACGGGAGGGCCGAGAGGAAGGTCTCTTCTCCCGTCGAGAGGTGTGGCATCCAGTTGCGCAGCTGCTGCACCTGGGAGGAAAGGTTGCCGTGCGTCAGCATCGCGCCCTTCGCCCGCCCCGTGGTGCCGCCCGTGTACTGGAGGGCGGCGAGGTCGGCGAAGGACGGACCGCCCGGGAGCGGCTCCGGTGCGCCCCGCTCCACCGCGTCGAGGAAGCGGTGGACGTCGGGACGGTCCGGAACGTCGGCCAGGAGCTTCTCGCGTCGGAGCTTCAGCGGCGCCAGGAGGTTCAGCGGGAAACGCAGGTACTCCGGGATCGACGCCACGATCCACTGCTCCACCGGGACGCGATCCGCGAGCTCCGTCAGCGTGGAAGCGAACAGGAAGTCCATCGTGATCGCCACGCGGCAACCGGCGTCGTTCCACTGCTGCTCGATCTCCCGCGGCGTGTACAGCGGGTTCGTCATCACCGCCACCGCGCCCGCGCGCAGCACGGCGAAGAACGAGATCACCGTCTGCGGGAGGTTCGGCAGCTGGATCGCCACGCGATCGCCGGCGTTCACGCCGAGCGCGCGCAGCGTTCCGGCCAGACGATCGACCTCGCCGTCCAGCTGCTCGTAGTTCATCTCGCAGTTCAGGAACCGGAGGGCTGCCAGCCCGCCGTGCCGGCGCGCGGACTCGCGCAGGAGCTCCGGCAGCGTGACCTCGCGGATCTCGATCGTTCCGCGCACTCCCGGGTCGTACTGGTCGTGCCAGGGTCTCGGTTCCATCCGTGCCCTCCCTGATCGGAACTATCGGTCAGGTCGGCCGGACGCTCAAGCCGGGTCGGCGCGCTCGGTCGGCAGGGTGCGCACGAGGCCGGCGTAGCGGGGGTCCACGCCGAAGCCGAGCTTGTGGAAGAACGCCGGACGGAAGAAGCCGGTGGCCACCGCCTCCGTGCCCTGGGCGCGCAGCCGGCTCATCAACTCGCGGACGAGCGCGGCGCCCACGCCCCGCCCGCGGCGATGCCGGCTCACGACGACCCACAGGAGTCGCGCGAACTTCTCGCTCTCGCGACGGAAGATGAGGCCGCCCACCACGCGGCCGGCGTCGTCCGTCGCGACGAGCAGATCGTGCTCGGGCCCGGTCGGGACCTGCCGGAAGTTCGAGGCGCGGAAGATGCGGTAGAGGGCATTCGTCTCGTTCGGGTTCGCGGGGCGCCGCACGTGCAGTCGCTCGCCCGCGCGATCGACCTGCTCCACGGAGACGCCGACCGCCGCCGCGCCTTCGAGGTCGTCGTCGCGCGTGAGGACGGCGCGCCCGCGCGGGTCCACGTGCGGGTACAGCATGCGGGCCAGGAAGAACTCCTCGTCCGGCGGCAGCCGGAAAGACTCGCGGAGGGATCCCACTCCGGCGCGCCACTCGTCCGGCGCGCCCGTTCCGCCGAGCTCGCGCGCGATGAGCTCGTCGAGCGCGCGAACGAACTCGTCTTCGCCGCCGCGGAACACCGTGTGGCGGAAGAGCTGCAGTCGCGATCCGGGGCGCTCCGCGTCGAGGTCGCCGAGGCCGTACGCGTCCTCGATCTGATCGAGGGTCGTGGCGCGGGCCTCGAGGGTGGCGTCGGGGTTGAGCTGGGCCCAGCGGCGATAGCGGCGCGCGGCGAGGCGCACCCGGCCCGGCAGGAATCCCCGCCGCCGGACCGAGGACACGAATCGCCACGCCGCCGCCACGAAGGTCTCCGCCTCCTCCGGGTCGAGCAGGCCGGGTGACACGCCCTCGGGCAACTCGGCCTCGAGAGCGGAGAGCGCCTCGGCGGACCCGAGCACCTCGAACGCGGCCGAGAGGAGGAGCGACACGTCGTTCGCGAGGGCGACCCGCGGATGACGCGAGAGCATCGGGAGCACGATCCCGGCGTGAACGTCCGCGAGCACGTCGACGAGGCGCGTGCAGGGCTTGCGATCCGCGACGGACACGAGCCGACCCCCGATCTGCCAGTCGTGTCCGGGGAGAACGACCTTCTCGGCCGTGGGTTCCGCCAGCGTGACGACCCGTCCCGTGCGTCGCCAGAAGTCGATGACCAGCGAGGCGGAGTTCGTCACGAGGAACGGCCACACGGAGAGCAGGCGCTGCGCCACGCCGGGGAGCGTGGGGTCCGACTCCGTGGCGAGGCGATCGGTGAGGTGGTCGAGCGTCTCGCCGGGAATGAACTCCTCGGTCCAGAGTCCCTGCTGCTTGTAGCCGCCTCCCTGCGTCTTGACCACGGGGCGCCCCGAAGGGCCGCTGCGCGCGCGGACGAGCAGACGGAGCTCCTCCTGGACCTGCTCCCAGTCGAGGTCGCGGTTCACCTTGAGGATGCACTCGAGGCCGGGTTCGGCGCCGCTCGCGGGGAACCACTCGAGGAGGTGCACCCGGCGCCCCGTACCGGTGCCGAGGAACGTCACGCGGAGCGACCCCGGGCCGAGCGGCTCGGGGCGGGCGAGACCGGAGCCCGGGCCGAGCAGCGTGACCGCCTCGGCGAGCAGCGTCGTCTCCCG
>JAGQIB010000076.1 GCA_020431545.1 Gemmatimonadota bacterium | reverse complement strand
TACCTGCAGCAGCTCACGATGGAGAGCAACGGCAAGGGCGTGACGCTCGCGGGCCGGCCCGTGGAGTACGCCACCGGCCCGGTGTACTGGGGCGAGCCGGGAACGAACGGCCAGCACTCGTTCTACCAGCTCATCCACCAGGGAACCCGTCTCATCCCGTGCGACTTCCTCGCGTTCGCGAACTCCCTGAATCCGATCGGACCGCACCACGAGCTGCTGCTCGCGAACGTGCTCGCGCAGGCCGAGGCGCTCGCGTTCGGCAAGACGGAGGCGGAGGTGCGTGCGGAGGGAACCCCGGAGGCACGCGTGCCGCATCGCGTGTTCGCGGGCAACCGCCCGTCGAACGTGCTGCTGCTCGATCGTCTCACGCCGCGCACGCTCGGCGAGCTCGTGGCGCTGTACGAGCACTCGGTGTTCACGCAGGGAATCGTGTGGGACGTGGACTCGTTCGACCAGTGGGGGGTGGAGCTCGGCAAGGTGCTCGCCCAGCGCATCGTGCCCGAGCTCGCGGGGGCGGAGCCGCCGCCGCCCGCACACGACTCCTCCACGAACGCTCTGATCCGGCGGGTTCGTCGGTTGCGACGAGAGGGGAAGGGCTCGTGAGCGACACGCGGTGCCTCGATGCTTCCGCGGACGAAACGTCCGAGGAACCCGACGAAGTCCCGGTGGCGCCCCCCTGCGCCGTGGTGCTCTTCGGCGCGGCCGGCGACCTCACGAAGCGTCTGGTCGTCCCCGCCCTGTACAACCTGGTCGTGGCGAAGCGCCTGCCCGAGACGTTCCGTCTCGTGGGCGTGGATCTCGTCGAGCAGTCGACCGACGACTGGCGGTCGAAGCTCACGGAGACGATCGACGGGTTCGTCGGCGCGAAGGGAAGCGAGTTCGACGCCGAGCGAATCGACGAGGCGGCATGGAGCTGGCTCCGGGATCGCATGAGTTACGTGGCGGGCGATCTGAACGATCCCGCGTGCTACGAGCGCGTGAAGGCCCATCTCGAGGAGCTCGATCGCACCGCGGCCACCGGCGGCAACTACCTCTTCTATCTCGCCGTGGCGGACCGCTTTTTCGGGACCGCGGTCGACGGTCTGGGGGCCGCCGGGCTCACCCGCGAATCGGAGGGGCGGTGGCGCCGGGTCGTGATCGAGAAGCCGTTCGGCCACGACCTCGATTCGGCACGCGAGCTGAACGCGCGCATCCTGCGGACCCTCGCCGAGCATCAGATCTACCGCATCGATCACTTCCTCGGGAAGGAGACCGTCCAGAACATCCTGATGCTGCGCTTCGCGAACGGTCTGTTCGAGCCGCTCTGGAACCGAGACCACATCGAGCACGTGCAGATCACGGTGGCGGAGACGATCGGCGTGGAGCACCGGGCGAAGTTCTACGAGCGGACCGGCGCGCTGCGGGACATGGTGCCGAACCACGTGTTCCAGCTCCTCGCGATGACGGCGATGGAGCCGCCGAGCTCGTTCTCCGCGGACGCGATCCGGAACGAGAAGGCGGAGCTGCTGGAGGCGGTCCGGCCGATGAGCGAGCACGAGTGCCTGAGCGCCACGGTGCGCGGGCAGTACGCGGCCGGCACCGTGGACGGTCGCCCCGTGGTCGGGTACCGCGAGGAGCCGGACGTCGCGGATCGCTCCGACGTGGAGACCTACGTCGGGTCGCGGCTGCTGATCGACACCTGGCGCTGGGCCGGCGTTCCGTTCTACCTCCGCACCGGCAAGCGCCTCGCGTGCCGCAAGACGGAGATCGCGATCCGGTTCCGCCAGGCGCCCCTCGCGCTCTTCCGTTCGACTCCGGTCCGCCGGCTGACGCCGAACTGGCTGATCCTGCGGATCCAGCCGAACGAGGGCATCGCGCTCGAGTTCGGGGCGAAGCATCCGGGGCCGCGCCTCGTGCTCGGCGACGTCCGGATGGACTTCGCGTACGAGGACTACTTCGAGATGGCGCCGAACACGGGATACGAGACCCTGCTGTACGACTGCATGATCGGCGACGCGACGTTGTTCCAGCGCGCGGACAACGTCGAGGCGGGCTGGCAGGTCGTGCAGCCGATCCTCGACGCCTGGGGCAACGCCGGCCCCGGCGCGTTGCCGGGCTACGCCGCGGGAACGGATGGCCCCGAGGCGGCGGGCCGGCTCATCGCCCGCGACGGCAACGACTGGCGTCCGCTGGTCCGCCACCGGAAGGTGTAGCGATGCCCCGCGTCTCCCTCGTGCTCAGCGACGTGGACGGGACGCTCCTCGATCACGACAAGGTGCTGACGTCACGCGCGCGGTCCGCCGTCGCGGCGCTCCGCTCGCGCGGAGTCCGGTTCGCGATCGTGAGCGGTCGGCCGCCGCGCGGCCTGACGGCTCTCGTCGAGCCGCTCGCGATCGACACGCCGGTCGCGGCGTTCAACGGGGGCGTGATCGCGGATCGCGGACTTCACGTGCTCTCTCGGCACACGATCTCCCGCGACGTGGCCGCCCGCGCCCTGTCGATCCTCCGGGAGCACCGGCTCGACCCCTGGATCTACCGCGAGCGGGAATGGATCCTCTCGGACGCGTCGGCGCCGCACGTCGAGCGCGAGCAGTCCACGGTGGGATTCCCGGCGATCGTCGCCCGGGATCTCGACGCGGAGCTCCGGTCCGTGGTGAAGCTGGTGGGAGTGGGAGACGACCCCGATGCGGTGAGGGCCTGCGAGAGTCGTCTGCAGAGCGCGTGCGACGGCGAAGCATCCGCGAGCCGATCGCAACCGTACTACGTGGACGTGACCCACCGAGACGCGAACAAGGGCGCGGTCGTGCGGTACCTCGCCCGGCAGCTCCGGATTCCTCCGGCCGAGATTCTCACGATCGGCGACGGGCCGAACGACGTTCGCATGTTCGAGGAGTCCGGTCGGTCGATCGCGATGGGCAATGCCTCCGAGGAGGTGCGGGCGGTCGCCGACGCGGTGACCGAGTCCTGCGACCGGGAGGGGTTCGCGCGGGCGATCGAGGAGCACGTGCTCGCGGGGGCGGCCGGAGGGAACCCGTGAGCGGAAACCTCGTCGTGCTGCCGACTCCGGACGCGCTGGCCGAACACGTCGCGTCGTGGCTCACCGAGCGGGCGCGATCGTCATCCGGTGCCTTTCGTCTCGTGCTGTCCGGCGGCCACACTCCGGCTCCGCTGTATGCGCGTCTCGCGTCGTCTCCCTGGCGCGATCGCTTCCCCTGGCACCGCACCGAGTTCTACTGGGGCGACGAGCGTTGCGTGCCCGGGGACGATCCGGAAAGCAATTCGGGCATGGCGCGCCGGCAGCTGCTGGCGCACGTGCCGGTCGCGCCGGATCACGTCCATCCGATTCCCGGCGAGATGGCGCCGCCCGGAGCGGCCGCGGCCTACGAGCAGATGCTCCGGGACGTCTACGGCGCTCCCGCGCTCGACCCGGCACGTCCGCTGTTCGACGTGACGCTGCTCGGACTCGGCGATGACGGGCACACCGCGTCGCTCTTCCCCGGCACCGAGGCGCTGGCCGAACGCGCCCGCTGGGTCACGACGGCGCGCCCCGAGGGCAAGACGCCCCGCGTCACGCTGACGTATCCCGCGCTCGAGAGCAGCCGCTGCGTCGCCTTCCTGGTGGCGGGGGAGTCGAAGACGTCGATCCTGCGGCGCGTCCGCGGCGGCGCGAGCGACGCGCCGGCCGCGCGACTCCGGCCGGTCGGGGAGTACGTGTGGTTCGTCGATCGCGCCGCGGCCGGCGAGGAGGCGGAGCGTTGACGCCCCCGCACGCTCCCGACGGAACGGAGATCGGCGCCGAACGTCGGCGGATGGCGGAGGCCCGCGCCCGGGAGCGCAACTGGATGCGGTGGGGGCCGTACCTCGCCGAGCGCCAGTGGGGGACCGTGCGGGAGGACTATTCCGCGGACGGCGACGCGTGGCGCTCCTTCACGCACGACGACGCGTGCCGCCGCGCGTACCGCTGGGGAGAAGACGGTCTGCTCGGGTTCACCGACCGCGAGTGCCGCATGTGCTTCGCGCTCGCGCTCTGGAACGGAAAGGACTTCCTGCTCAAGGAACGTCTGTTCGGACTCACGAATCCCGAGGGGAACCACGGCGAGGACGTGAAGGAGCTCTACTACTACCTGGACGCGACGCCGACCTCGTCGTACCTGCGCGCCCGCTACGTGTACCCGCAGAACGAGTTCCCCTACGCGCGCCTCGTGGAGGAGAACGGCCGGCGCACGCTCACGGACCCGGAGTACGAGCTCGAGGACACGGGGATCCTCGCGGAGAACCGGTACTTCGACGTCTGTGTGGAGTACGCGAAGGCGGAGGTGGAGGACGTTCTCGTGCGCGTGCGGGTCGTGAACCGCGGTCCCGATCCCGCCCCGATCCACGTGCTCCCCACGGTCTGGTTCCGGAACACCTGGGCGTGGGGCCGCACGGGGGAGGACTACTGGTCCCGGGGCCGCATCGCGCGCGAGGGAGAGGCGACGCTCTCGATCGATCATCCGTCGCTCGGCCGCTACCGACTCGACGCGGACCATCTCGATTCGCAGCTCCCGCGGTGGCTGTTCACGGAGAACGAGTCGGACACGCAGCGTCTGTTCGGGACCCCGAACGCGTCGCCGTTCGTGAAGGACGCGTTCCACCGCCGCGTCGTCGGGGGCGAGGACGGCGCGGTGAATCCCGCCGAGGAGGGGACGAAGGCCGCGGCCTGGTACGTCGCCACGGTGCCCCCCGGAGGCGACGTGACGATCCGTCTCCGCTGGACCGCCGTCGAGGAGACGTCGCCGCCGGCGGGGGAGCGGTTCGGCGATTCGTTCACGCGCACGTTCGAGCGACGTCGCCGGGAAGCCGACGAGTTCCACGCGTCGGCGCGGTCGGCCCCGCTCGACGACGACGAGAGGCGGATCGTCCGGCAGGCGGACGCGGGACTCCTCTGGTCGCGCCAGTTCTACCAGTACGCCGTGGAGACCTGGCTGGAGGGGGATCCGGCCCAGCCGTCCCCGCCGGAGTCGCGGCGCCGCGGGCGCAATCACCCGTGGCGTCACGTCCACGCGCGCGACGTCCTCTCGGTGCCGGACAAGTGGGAGTACCCCTGGTTCGCGGCCTGGGATCTCGCGTTCCACTGCGTGGCGCTCGCGCGCATCGACCCCGAGCACGCGAAGGACCAGCTCCTGCGACTGTGCCGGGAGTGGTACATGAACCCGAGCGGCCAGCTCCCCGCGTACGAGTACGACTTCGGCGCCGTCAATCCGCCCGTCCACGCCTGGGCGGCGTGGCGCGTCTACCAGCTCACCGGAGAGCGGGACGGGCCGCCGGACCGGGCGTTCCTCGAGAGTGCGTTCCACAAGTGCGTCATCAACTTCACGTGGTGGGTGAATCGCGAGGACGTCGAAGGCGACAACCTGTTCACGGGCGGGTTCCTCGGACTCGACAACATCGGCCTGTTCGACCGGTCGCGTCCGATCGCCGGCGGCGGCACGCTGGAACAGGCGGACGCCACCGCCTGGATGGCGTTCTACTCCTCCACGATGCTCGCGATCGCGCTGGAGCTCGCGCGCGAGAACGACGCGTACGAAGGGATCGCGTCGAAGTTCTTCGAGCACTTCGTACGCATCGCCCAGGCGATGAACGAGCTCGGCGGCGCGGGGCTCTGGGACGAGGCCGACGGCTTTTACTACGACCATCTCCGCGCACAGGGCGCGTCGACGCCGCTGCGGGTTCGCTCCATGGTGGGCCTCATTCCCCTGTTCGCCGCGGAGTCGCTGGAGTCCGAGCA
>JAGQIB010000075.1 GCA_020431545.1 Gemmatimonadota bacterium | reverse complement strand
GCATCGTCTGGGAACGACGCTGGACGTCGGCCCACCGGATCTCGCACCACTCGACCCCGCTCTCGAGCGACATGCGGCCGGGCGCTGGCTGCGTGAGCGGGGAGCGGAGTTCGGATTCGTCCTCAGTTTCTCGCGCGAGCGCCACGAGCAGCGCGGCGTGATCTTCGAACCCTGGCACCTGCGCTGGGTGGCCGAGGCCGTGGACGACGAAAGCGGCTGGTAGTCGCGCTTCCTTTCAGTCCCCGTCATTCCTCGCGATCTTCGGGTCGCGGGGATTTTTTTTGCCCCCGGGTCGCTTTTTCCTGGCTCGACACTATGAAAAACGGTATATCCCATACCGTATGAGAACTGAAATAGTTCATATCCTGTCCCAGGTCGATCGGCTCGGCGATCGGCGAGACGCCTACCGGCGCACGCTGCGTCGGCGGGGCCTCACGCCACCGCTCCTGCTGGTCCTTCGGATCCTCGAAGGGGAGCCGGGGCTCACGATGGTGGAGCTGGCGCGTCGGCTCGCGACCTCGGTGCCCACGATGCAGAGCCGCATCGGCCGGCTGGAGGAACTGGGACTGATCAAGCGCCAGCGGAGCCTCGACGATCGCCGACGGGTCCCCACGGACCTGACGCGACGGGGCAAGGCGGTGCTGCGACAGGCGCCCATGGCCGGGGCGGGGCGCATCCTGGATGCGCTCGAGGCGGGGGAGGTCACCCCGCGGGGTCTCCGTCGCTTGGCGACGGAGCTGGAGAGACTGGAACGGCTGCTCTTCCCGGAGGAGAGCGGTCGAGAGGAGGCGAGCCGGCCGGCCGCCGTGTGGAGGCGGTAGCCGGCTCGGTCAGAGTCGTGACTCGGGGCCGCTCGTGGTCGTGTGGATGGGTCGTGACGTCTCGGTGCGGGGACCCCGAAGGCCCTCGTCACTGGGAGAGACGGTCCCGAGTCCGTTTTCGTGAGGGGTCGCCGCGAGCTCGGCTCCCGGCGTAGGGTGCACGCCGGGCCCGGGCTTCGGGGCCCCTCGCATACTCAGGGCGAAAGCCCTACCCGGCGCGGTTCGGAAGCAGTCGATCGCGCAGAGGGGCCGCTCCCGCGAGGGGGCGGCCCTTCGTCGTCGTGGGGACCTCGTCGGCGCGTCCGATCAGGCGGCGGCCGCGGCCCGGGCGGCGGCAATCGCCGCGTCGTAGTCCGGCTGGAGCCCGATCTGCGGTACGTACTCGACGTACGTGACCGTATCCCGTGCGTCCACGACGAGGATCGCCCGGCACAGCATGCGGGTCTCCTTCACGAGGACGCCGTACCCGGTCCCGAAAGAGACCTCCCGGTGGTCGGATACGAGCGTGAGGTTGCGGACCCCGGCCGCACCGCACCAGCGCGCCTGGGCGGGGGGGAGATCGACCGAGACCACCACGATCTCGACTCCGTCGATCTCGTCCGCCCTCCGGGAGAACTCGCGGGCCTCGAGGTCGCAGACGGACGTGTCCAGGGAAGGCACCACGACGAAGAGACGGGTCTTGCCCGCGCTCGAGGCCAGGTTCACGGGCTTCCAGTCCTGACCGATTCCGGAGAAGTCCGGGGCGCGATCCCCGGGCCGCATCTCCGGGCCCACCAGGGTGAGTTTCCGGTCTCCGACGAGGAAGGCGTTCGGGCGTTCGATCGTCACGTGGATCCTCCGGGAGAGGGGTGGCGTGGGGCACACTCTCGCGAATATCCGAGGGCGGACCGGGATGGTCAACGTCCCGGGCGCCGGGGGCGCTCGACGTCGCGTTTTCCCCGCGAAGGTCCGGAACCTTTCCCGGGGCGACGGGTATTCGAGGCAACGCGGGAGCCGAAGCGCAGACGCTCCCGGCGAGAGCGAGCACGAGGGAGCAGGGCCGGACCTCCTCGGGAGAAGCCGAGGGAGTCCGGGGGTTGGGAACACGAGGACAGGGGATCAGAGACCCGCATTCGCGAGGATGCGGCAGAGCGCGCCGCGACCCGAGCACCCCCCGGGCGCGGCGCCGCTTTTTTTCCGCTATTCTGCCGGGGTTCTTCGCCCCCCGTACCCGGGAGATCGAGTGGAACCGTTTCTCGAGCGGCTCGGCCGAGGCGCCATCGTGGCCGACGGGGCCATGGGCACGATGCTCTACGCCAAGGGCATCTACATCAACCAGTGCTTCGACGAGCTCAACCTGACACACCCCGAGCTCGTCCGAGAAGTGCATCGCGACTATCTCGACGCCGGCGCGGATCTCATCGAGACGAACACGTTCGGGGCGAATCGCTTCAAGCTCGAGCCCCACGGGCTCGCGGATCGCGTCGCGGAGATCAACCGACGGGGCGCGGAGCTCGCCCGGGCGGAGGCCGGAGATGCCGCCTGGGTCGCCGGCTCCCTGGGGCCGCTCGGCGTTCCCCTCGAGCCGCTCGGCCGGATGGCCTACGAGGAGGCGCGCGAGTGCTTCCGGATGCAGGCCGCCGCGCTGGCGGAGGGCGGTGTCGACGTGTTCATCGTGGAGACGATCCGTCGTCTCGAGGAGGCGCGCGAAGCGATCCTCGGGATCCGAGAAGTCTCCGACCGTCCGATCATCGCGCTGGTGAGCATCTCGGACGACGAGCAGACCGCATTCGGAGACACCCCCGAGAAGATCGCCCGCTCCCTCGACGAGTGGGGAGCCGACGTGCTCGGCCTGAACTGCAGCGTCGGGCCGCAGCCGATGTTGACGGCCGTCGAGAAGATGTCGGGCCACACGAACCGTCCGTTGTGCGTCATGCCGAACGCCGGAATGCCGCGTCTCGTGGAGGGGCGATACATGTACCTCTCTTCTCCGGAGTACTTCGCGAAGTACGCGCGTCGCTTCTTCCGGGTGGGAGTGAGGGTGCTCGGTGGTTGTTGCGGAACGACTCCGGAGCACGTGCGTGCGATCCGTGGCGCCGTCCGTTCGCTCGGTCCCGACGAGCTCGGGTCCGCGCCCCGGGCCGCCGTGGTCGGCTCCGCGGCGAGAACGCCCGGCGTCGAGCCGGTGCGAACCGCGGACAAGTCGCATCTGGCCGCGCGCATCGCGGAAGGCAAGTTCGTCTGCTCGGTGGAGATCGCCCCGCCGAAGAGTCCGGATCCTTCGCGGTCGCTGGAGCGAATCCGCCAGCTCGCGGAGGCCGGCGTGGACTGCGTCAACATTCCGGACGGTCCGCGCGCGTCGGCCCGCATGAGCTCGCTCGCCCTGGCGGTCCTCTCGGCGCGCGACCACGGGATCGAGCCGATCCTCCACTACTGCTGCCGGGACAGAAACCTGCTCGGGATGCAGTCGGACCTGCTCGGGGTGGGGGCGCTCGGCCTCCGCAACGTGCTGATCGTCACCGGGGACCCCCCGAAGCTCGGGGACTACCCGGACGCGACCGCGGTGTTCGACGTGGACTCGATCGGCCTCATGCAGATCGCGAACCGTCTGAACCACGGTCAGGACCTCGTGGGGAACGCCATCGACCGGCCGACCGCGTTGCACCTCGGCGTCGGCGCGAATCCGGCCGCCGTGAACCTGGACGAGGAGATCCGGCGCTTCGAGTACAAGGTCGAAGCAGGGGCCGAGTTCGCGATGACGCAGCCGGTGTACGACGCCCGCGTGTTCGAGAATTTCATCCGCCGGACCGAGCATTGCCGGATCCCGATCCTGGTCGGCATCCTGCCGCTCCGCAGCTATCGAAACGCAGAGTTCCTCACGAACGAGGTCCCGGGGATGCAGGTGCCGGAGTCGATTCTGAAGCGCCTCGCGGACGCGTCGTCGGCGGACGACGGCAAGGCCGTCGGGGTCGAGATCGCCCGGGAAGCGTTGACCGAGGCGATGCCGATGGCCCAGGGAGTCTACGTGATGCCGCCGTTCGGGAGCGTCTCGGCCGCGCTCGCCGTCCTCGAGGCGATTCCCGAGGAGCGGCGAGCGCGCGTCGTCGGCTGATCTACTGCTGCTGCAGGCGGTAGATCTTCGCGGGGTCGAACACGGTCCTCGCCAGGCGATTCACGGCTTCCGGCGTCACGCGACCGAGGTCGTCGACGTAATCGAGCTCACTCCGGAAACCGATCCCGTCTCCCTCGGCCACGGCGAGCCGCCAGGCCGTTCGCGCGTTGTCCTGCGCTCCGAGCACCTGTCGATTCGTCAGCTGGCGGATCGCGTCGTCGAACTCGTCCTGCGTGAACCCGTTCGCTTCGTAGCGGGCGAGATCCGCGTCGAACATGTCGAGAATCTCGTCGAAGCGTTCGCGCTTGACGTCGTTCTCGAGGATCCAGGTGCCCGCGCCGAGGTGCTCCCAGAAGTTGATCCAGCTCCGGTAGGAGACCCCCTCGCCGTAGACGTACTTGTAGAAGTGATCGTTCCCGGCGAGACGGGCGAGGACGAGAGACGTCAGGTGGTCGCCATCCGTCATCGAGGCGCCGGGGCGGCCCCAGTTCACCGTCCAGTAGTTCTTGCCGAGGTCGAGCACCTGTCGGTCCGTCGGCGGATCCCACGCGATCGAGGCGTTCGCCGGGTCGATCGACCACGGCTTCGCGTCGTCCCGCGGAATGTCCGCCCAGTGAGAGGCGATCCACTCGGCCACCCGATCCGGATCGACGTCTCCCACGATCGACAAGACGATCCGGTCCGGCCGCCAGTTGCCCCGGTGGAAAGCCCGCAGCTGCGCCGGCGTGATCGTGGAGAGAGACGCTTCACTTCCGAACGTCGGTCGGCCGTAAGGATGACCGGCGAAGACACGATCGTAGAACTCCTGCTTCACGTACTCGAGATTGTTCTCGGGAAGCAGGCGCGCCTGATTGACGAGGTCCTCGCGGAGCTTCTCGATCGCGGCGTCCCGGAAATCGGGGAAGAACATCGTCTCCTTGAGGCAGGCCAGCATCGCCGGCCACTCGTCCACGAGTCCTCGGTAGTGTTGACCCGCCGCGTCGCGATAGTCGACGTGCCGCGACGTGTTCGCGCGACTGCCGCTCGACGTGTGAGCGGAGGCCGCGATCGAGCGCGAAGCGAGCAGGCGCGAGAAACCCTCGCGATCCCAGCGTCGGGTGGAGCGGAGTCCGAGTTCCGAGACGAAGAGGTTGATCCCCTCCTGGCCCTCCGGCTCGACCCACTGGCCGCCGAGGATGCGACCGGAGATGGCGACCAGCGGGCTGCCGGCCGAGCGGCGGATCAGCGCGCGCATTCCGTTCGCGTAGGTGTACTCGGAGACGCCGCCCGCCTCGTCCGTCTTGTCGTACGACAGCGGCGTTCCGTCCGCCGGTCGGAGGGCCCCGGCGACGTCCAGCTCGGGCAGCGCCCCGGCGAACGGCGCTCCCGGTTCGACCGGCGCGGGGTCCGCCGTGGCCGGATCGAAATCATCGGGGTACACGGTGGCGGTCACCAGGCGCCTTGGCGAGATCCAGCGTTCCTTCGCTGCCTGTACGTCCTCGCGGGTCAGCGCCGCCCAGCGGTCCGTCAGTGCCGCCGCGGCCGCTGCGCCGCGGCGACTCACCAGGAACCCGAACCTCCCGGCCCGGTCCGCGTTCGTCTCCCGCTGGGCGGCCTCGCGGAACAGGACTCCGCGCTTCGTCTGCTCGAAGATCTCCTCGGGTACGGCGGTCACGTCGAAATCGAGCAGGAAGTCCTGAGCGAACGTCCGGACGGCCCGATGCTTCTCCGGATCGGTCCGGACCTGAATCGTGAAGTCGCTCGCATCCCGCTTGACGTAGCAGTCCGCCGAAACCGACAGAGCCCACTTCTTCTGCTCCTCGAGGAACTGCGGAAGGCCGTAGGACGAGTCGTTCAGCAGGGCGGCCAGCATTTCCAGCGCCGGGACGTCTTCGTGGTTGCCTCCCGGGCACACGATGCCGATCAAGGAGAGGGCGCTCTGGGCCTGCGGCAGGAAGTCGGTTCGCGTGCGCGGCCCCTGCTGCTCGGGCTCCACGAGGCCGAGCTCGAACGACTCCGGACCGCGCGACAACTTGCCCCAGTCCTTCTCCAGGGTCGCGAGCATCTCCGTTTCCGTGAAGTCGCCGGCCACCGAGAGGATCATGTGATTCGGCGTGAACCGATCGCGGTAGTACTGGAAGGTGCGGTCCATGTCGAGCTCGCGGATCGCCTTCTCGGTCCCGATCACGGAGCGGCGGTACGGATGGACCTCGTAGGCCGTCTCGCCCCAGGCTTCCCAGAGGAGGTTGTCGGGTTGCTCGCGACCGCGCGTCATCTCCTGCAGCACGACGAGCTTCTCGTCCTCGAACCAGTCCTTCGTGAAGTCGAGGTCGAGCATGGCTTCCCGGAAGAGCGGAAACGCGGTCGCGAAGTTCTCCTCGGGTGCCTCGAAGCCGAAGTTGATCTCGTCGTCCCAGGTCCAGCCGCCGATCTCGCGACCCAGTCGGCTCATCGTCTTGCGGAACTCCGTCGGCGGGAGGTTCGGCGTGCCGCCCTTGTACACGAGGTGCTCGATGTAATGGAGCGAGCCCTGGTAGTACTCGTCCTCGGTGCGGCCACCGGTCGTGACGTAAAGCGAAACCGAGACCACCGGATGGGCGTCCGACGGCGCCAGGACGACCGTCAGGCCGTTGTCGAGCGTGTGGACGGAGAAGGGCGCCGGGTCCGCGGCGGCCGGATCGACGGCCCCCAGCAGGGTGAGTGCGCCCGCCGTGGCGAGGAACGAGACTCGATTCTTCATGGAATCCTCCAGTTTCCGGACATGCTAGCGCGGCGACCCCGGCGGCGGCCAGCCCGGCGCTTCGGGATTCCGCGCGGGCAGGGCCGAGCGACCGCGGGGCGGGGACGGAATCCCGTCACTCACCGCGCCGCTCGCGGCCGGGGGGGCTCCGCGTGAGCCTCGAGATCGCCGCGCTCCTGGCGCTCCTCGTCGCGATGGCGGCGCTGTTCCTCACGGAGAAGCTCCCGCTCGAAGTGACGGCGTTCTCGGGACTCGTGATCCTCACGCTGTCCGGTCTCGTCCCGGTGGAGCAGGCGTTCGACGGCTTCCGCTCCCCGGCCGTGATCACGATGCTGTCGATGTTCTTTCTCGCTTCCGCGCTGCGGCACACCGGGATCACCGATCGCATCGGCCACCACGCCGAAGTTCGACTCGGCAAGAGCGAAGTCGTCCTCTCGCTGGCGGTGATGCTCGCCGCCGCCGCGCTCTCGGCGTTCATGTACAACATCGCCGCGACGGCCGTGCTGTTGCCCGCCGTGATGAGCGTGGCGCAGCGGACCGGAGCCTCGCCGTCTCGACTGTTCATGCCGCTCTCGTTCGGCGCGATCCTCGGTGGGACCGTCACGCTCGTCGGATCCCCGCCGAACATCCTGGTCGCCGACGCGGTGGAGCGCGCCGGTGTGGAGCCGCTGGGTCTGTTCGACATCGCGCCGGTGGGACTCGTACTCGTCCTCGTGGGGGTGGCCTACATGGTCCTCGTCGGCCGGCGCTGGTTACCGCAGCGGGACGCCCCGGCGCCGATGTCTCGCCGCAGTGACCTCGTCCAGGTGTACCGGCTCCACTCGTCGCTGTTCTCGATCCGGGTTCCGCGTCGGTCGACGCTCGAGGGCAGGGCGTTGAAGGACACTTCGCTCTCGCGTTCGCTCGGCATTCGGGTCGTGAGCGTGCTCCGGGGAGGGAAGCCGTACTCCACTCCGGACGCCGAGACGACGCTGCTGGCGGGGGACATCCTGCTCGTTCAGGGGAGCGCCGACGACGTGCGCGGCCTGTTTCGGATGAGCGGTTCCGAGTTCGCCGAGGCGGCCGCCGATGACATCGATGCGGCGGGGGAGGCCGTCTCCGGGATCGTCGCGCGGGCGCGCGACGGCAGTGCCGTGGTCGGGAAGACGCTCCGCGAGCTGGATTTCCGTCGGCGGTTCGGAGGAATCGTGATCGGCGTCGGGCGGGACGGGGGCCTGTCCCGCTCCGACCTCGGCGACGTGCGGCTCACCGCCGGCGACGAGCTTCTCGTGATCGGAGTGCGTCGCGACCTCGACGAGGAGGGGATCCGCCGCCACTTCACGGTGGCGGCCATGGGAGCGAC
The DNA here is from genome assembly GCA_020431545.1 of Gemmatimonadota bacterium. GTDB lineage: Bacteria > ARS69 > ARS69 > ARS69 > ARS69 > JAGQIB01. The sequence goes on along the minus strand of JAGQIB010000075.1, from coordinate 5,780 downwards.
CGAGTTCCGCAAGCTGCGCGGCCAGCTGTTCGTCGTCCGGGTGCCCGGGCGATCGGGTCTGGTGGGACGCACGATCGCGGAGACGCGCCTCGGCGAGCTCGTCGGGCTCACCATCTCCGGCATCCTGCGCGGAGGCGACGCGCTGCTCGGTCTCGAGCCCACCGAGGTGATCCGGAAGGACGATCGCCTTCTGGTGACCGGCGCGGTGGACCGCATGCGTGACGTCCTGGAGCTCGGGCAACTGGAGCTCCAGCAGGACGTCGGGGTGGAGTCCCTCGAGTCCGAGCGAGTAGGCCTCGTGGAGGTGACGTTGCCCCCACGGTCGTCGGCGGCGGGGCGAACGCTCGCGGATCTGCGGTTTCGGGACCGTTACGGCCTGCAGGTTCTCGCGATCTGGAGGGAGGGGCGTTGCGTCCACGACGGTCTGGGCTCCCTCTCGCTTCGTTTCGGCGACGCGCTTCTCGTGCAGGGGGCGTGGCGCGGCATCCAGCTGCTCGCGGGGGACGCGAACTTCGTCGTGCTCTCCGAGCGTGCGCAGGGGCCCCGACGCACACGGAAGGCGCCGATCGCGCTACTGGCGCTCGCGGGCATGGTCGGCATGGTGCTCCTCGGCTGGCAGCCGCTGCATGTCGCGGCGTTCACCGCCGCGACGTTCGTGCTGCTCGGAGGCGCCGTCACGATGGAGGAGGCCTACCGAGGAATCGAATGGCGAGCCCTGTTCGTCGTGGCCGCGATCCTGCCGTTCGGAGTCGCGCTCCAGCAGACCGGAGCCGCCGATCTGCTCGCCCGGCAGGTGGTGGCCGTGGCGGGACCGCTCGGCCCCACGGCGGTGCTCGCGGCGCTCGCCGTTCTGTCGAGCGCCGTGAGTCAGTCCCTCGACGGCGCGCCGGCCGTGGTCCTGCTCGCTCCGGTCGCGACGGCGGCGGCGACCGCACTCGGCGTGAGTCCGACGCCGCTGCTGCTCGGGGTCGGCTTCGGGGCGTCCGCCGCTTTCCTCACGCCGTTCAGCCACAAGGCGAATCTGCTCGTCATGGGTGCCGGCGGCTATCGGACGGTCGACTACCTTCGCGTGGGGGCCTTGCTGACGGTCCTCTTCCTGGGGGGCGTCGTCCTGCTCGTCCCGGTGCTGTTCCCCTTCTGAGTCGCGGCCTCCGGCCAGTCTCCGGGAAGCGCTTGCCCGGCCTCGGGCGCGCCCCCTATGATCTTTCGTTCCCTGACCCCGGAGAGTTCATGAAGGTCGGCATCGTCGGGCTGCCCGCGAGCGGCAAGTCCACCGTTTTCAACGCTCTGACCCGCGGCGACGCCCAGACCGGGCACTTCGGCTCGGGGCGGGCGGAGGTCAACCGCGGCCGGACGCTCGTTCCCGACGATCGTCTCGACTGGCTCGCGAACCTGTACGAGACCAAGAAGAAGACGCCGGCCCAGGTGGAGTTCCTCGACGTTCCCGGACTGACGCCCGGTTCCTCGGACAAGGGCACGGCGGCCCTCATCGCGGACCTGCGCACGGTCGACGCGCTGCTCCACGTCGTGCGCGTGTTCGACGATCCGTCGGTTCCGCATCCCGACGGCTCCGTGGATGCCCGGCGCGACGCCGATTCGCTCGAGACGGAACTCGTGCTCGCGGATCTCGCGGTGGTGGAGAAGCGGCTCGAGCGGATCGCGGCCGATCTCGGGAAGGGTCTCGACAAGCGTCGCCTCACCGAGGAGAAGGAGCTGCTGGAGCGGATCCGGGGCGCACTCGAGGATGGTCAGGCGGTGCGGGATCTCGACCTGGACGATGCCGCACGGCAATCGCTGCGGGGTTACGCGTTCCTCTCGCTGAAGCCCCAGATCCTCGTGGGGAACGTCTCCGAGGACGAACCCGCCGGTGGCGACTCGGACGCGAAGCTGGCCGGGTGGGCGAAGGAGCGGAGCCTCTCCTATCTCGCGGTGTCCGCGAAGATCGAGTCGGAGATCGCCCGCATGGACGACGAGGAGGCCGCGGCGTTCCTCGAGGATCTCGGAATCGCGGAATCGAGTCGCGCGCGCGTCATCCGCGCCGCGTTCGACGCCCTCTCGCTGATCTCGTTCTTCACGTTCGGCGACGACGAGTGCAAGGCCTGGACGCTGCCGAAGGGGTCGGACGCGGTCGAGGCGGCGGGCAAGATCCACTCGGACATCGCGCGCGGCTTCATCCGGGCCGAGGTCGTGGATTTCGTGACGTTCCGGGAGCTCGGGTCGTGGAGCGCCGCCAAGGACGCCGGCCGACACCGGCTCGAGGGCAAGGAGTACGTGATGAAGGACGGGGACTGCGTCATCTTCCGGTTCAACGTGTGATGGCGGCGCTCGTCGTCCTGCTGGCTGGGGCCGGATACGGCCTGCTCGAGCTCGCGTTCTTCGCGGAGCGGAATCAGCTGCTGCCGTGGGACGGATCGGACTTCGCGCTCGGCGCATTGTTCGCGCTCATGCACGTGGCCGTCGCGTTCGTCGCCTGGCTCCTCGCGCGCCTCGCGGTGCGGATCGCGCCGTGGCTCCGCCGCTCCTTCCCGCGCTTCGCTCCGATCGCCGTTCTCGTGGCGATTCACGGGGCTTCGTTCTTCCGCGAGCGGTACTACGGCCTGCCGCGCGACGTCACGGGCACGCTCGCGACGTTCGCGATCGTCGCCGCGCCGCTGCTCCTGGCCTGGATCCTGGCCCGCGTGTTCACCGACCCGGCTCGGAGCGGCCGGGTCGCGGTGGCGCTCGCCTCCGCCCTCGTGGTGTGGGGCGTCGTCCGGGTCGCCACCGTCGAGTCGATGGGAGAGAAGGAGGCCGTCCTGCCGCGAGCAGCCTCGCATCGCCTGGAGGCCACCGACACGGGTCAGCGCGTGTTCGTCCTCGGCTTCGACGGCGCGACGTGGGACGTGCTCGATCCGCTGATCGCCGAAGGCGTCATGCCGAACTTCGCGACGCTCATCGCTCGCGGCCGCACCTTCGATCTCGAGACCTTTCGCCCCACGTTCTCTCCGGTGATCTGGACGTCGTTCGCCACCGGAAAGAGCCGTTTCCGTCACGGCATCCACGACGTCGTGCAGACGCGTCTCCCGGGGGGCACCTGGCTGCACCGCTCGATCCTGCGCACGGCGTTCTTCACGAAGACCACGGGGGTGCCGTTCCGCTGGGCGTCGAGTCACCGGCTGCTGCCGCTGCGTCCGTACCGGAGCGGACAGGTGCAGGCGACTTCCGTGTTCGAGGCCGCTTCGGAGGCCGGGTTGTCGACCACACGACTCGAGTGGTACGTGAGCTGGCCGGCCACGCCACTCTCCGGCGTGAACGTGTCGGATCGGTTCCATCTGCTCGATCCGCAGGATCCCCAGCTCGAGGGAACCGTGTCGCCGGAAGCACTCACGTCGCATCTGCTTCCCGACATCGTTCCGGTCTCCGACGTCCCGCTGAGCCGCGTGCTGGAGTTCATCGACGCCCGCGGACTCGACGGCGACGCGGTCGAACGCTGGGCGGAGGAGAACGCGGCGTTCGTCGAGGAGATGGAGTTGAACCTCGCGCGCGACCTGACCACCCGCAACGTGACCGTCGACCTGCTCGAGCGCGATCGCGACTGGCGGCTGTTCGGTACGTACTTCCGGGCCGTGGATCTCACGCACCACCTGACGTGGTCGCGCCGCGACAAGACGGGGGACCCCGAGCAGGATCCGGACGTCCGGTTCGCGCCGGTGATTCGCCGCTACTACGAGTTCATGGACGGAGTGATCGGGGAGGTTCTCGCGCACGTGCCCGAGGACGCGGTCGTGATCATGCTGTCGGACCACGGCTTCGAGGATCGGTTCGCCCACTCGCGAGCGCCGGACGGCTTCGCGATCGCGGCGGGGGGTGCGGTCGTTCCGTCGACCGAGCGGGGCCGCATCGGGGTGTACGAGATCGCCCCGACGGTCGCGACGCTGCTGGGACTCCCGGTCGCCCAGGATCTCGACGGCAAGGCCCGCCGGGATCTCCTCGATCCCGCGTTCGACGCCGCCCACCCCGTACGGGAAGTGTCGACCTGGGAGCGGGAAGGACGGGGCGACGAGGGCGCCGGCGATGCCTCCTCCGTGGACGACGAGGAGCTCGAGCGACTCCGCGCCCTGGGGTACATCCAGTAGTCGAATCGCCGACTCGACGGGCCGGAATCGTCGCGCGGTGAGCCGACCCGACCGCCCCCGAACTACCCCGCTGCTACTTGCGGATCGGCGACCCTTGCCGATTCTGGGCAATTCCTGCGCCCTCCGCCCGGGAAACTGGCTCCCGGCTGAACTTTCGCTCGCCTGTCTCCGCGCTCGATTTCCTCTTCGGCAGCTCGAAGGCCCGGCCGATACGAACGTTAGCGAATCTGGCCACCCGCCAACTTCGAATCTACACCGAGGTGACGATGAATCCGCCCCCTCCCCGGGGTCTCGATCTCGATCGACTCCGCGCGTCGACCGGCAAGGGCGTGACGCCGGGTACCGGCGGCGGCGCTGCCCTGGCGGCCGTACCCGGCGTCGTTGCGAAGGAACGTCGCGTCCAGTCGATCCTCGCGAACATCGAGAATCTCCCGTCGCTCCCGAGCGTCGTGATGCAGACGTTGCGTCTCGCGAACGACGAGTCCGCCGGCGCGAACGATTTCGAGGAGATCATCCGGCAGGATCAGGTGCTCGCGGCGCGGGTCCTGAAGCTCGTGAACTCTCCGTTCTTCGCCCTGCGTCGCACCGTGCAGTCAATCCCGCAGGCGATCGTCGTGCTCGGACTGAAGTCGCTCAAGAGCGTGGTGCTGGCCGCGAAGACGAGCCGGCTGCTCGGCGGGCAGCTCGGACCCTACGGGTTCGTCGAGGGCGGCCTCTGGCAGCATTCGATGTCCTGCGCCACCGTGGCCCGATCTCTCGCGAAGTCGGCGGGCCTCTCGGCCGATGCGCAGGAGGAGATGTTCGTGGCGGGACTGCTGCACGACGTGGGCAAGCTCGTTCTCGCACCGCACGCGAAGGAGATCCAGAAGCAGGCGGCGTCGCTCGCCGGGACCGCGGAACTCGTGAGTCTGGAGCACGACACGATCGGGATGTCCCACTGCGAGGCGGGGGGACGGATGGCCCGCAAGTGGGGACTTCCGGACCGACTGATCGATCTCATCGAGAACCATCACGTGGACCCCGAGGCCGCATCGGTCGAGGTACGGATCGTTCAGCTCGCGAACCTGCACTGCAATCGCGCCGGGATCGGCCTCACGACTCCGCCCGACGTCGATGCGAGCGCCGAGGAGTCTCTCCTGCACTCCCTCGGTCTGGCCGATCGGGCCGAGGCGATCTGCGCCGAGATCGAGAGACGGCTGGACGAGCTGCGCCCCCTGCTCGAGGACATGGCGAAGGACTCCGCTTGATGGACGCCGGCCTCGCGCGACTCGAGTCGTGCCTCGACACCGCCGAGATTCGCGTGACGCTGGACGAGATCCGACCGTCGGTGACGCCCTGGTCCGTGTGGGTGCCGAACGCGGACGGCTTCGCGTGTCTGTTCGGGAACGACGGTGGCGCAAGTGGGCTCGCGGAACCGGATCTCACGGCGCGGCTCGCCGCCTGGTGGTCGGCGACTGCAAACGAGAGCGACGAGTCGAATCTCCTCCCGCTCCGATTCCGCGATGAAACGTACGCCGCCTTGTGGGTCGGGAGCGACGAAGATCTCGCCTGGTGGCGGGACGTGGCGAGAGTGCTCGGCGCCGGTCTCGTGAAGGCCCAGCTCTACGAGAGCGCGAGCCGGGAGTCCGCTTCGTCGGGAACGAAGCTCGACGCGCTGAACGAAGC
>JAGQIB010000074.1 GCA_020431545.1 Gemmatimonadota bacterium | reverse complement strand
GACGCCCTTCCCCTCGAGATGGGCGCGCTCGAAGTAGCCCCAACCCTCGGCGAAGAAGTGCCCGAGCTTGTCCACGCCGATCACGTGGTCGTCGACGACGATCGTGCCCGAGAGGCCCCGCAAGCGCACGCTCGGTCCGTCCAGCAGCGTGAGATCGCGGTACACGGACGCCTCGAACGGAACGATGCGCGAATCGAGCACGGGCTCTCCGTCGAGCCACTCGGCGATGGCGTGCCCGACCAGCACCGGCAACGAGCCGAGCTCGTGCTTGACGGACCTGTAGAGGCGCTCCGTGTCGCAGGCCCCATCGGTGCCGTTCGCCGCTTCGACGCCGGCGCGCAAGCGCGCGCCGAGGAGCCGGTCGAGCGGCCGGGCCACGTCCGGGCGGGCGTCGTAGCGACCGGTCCAGCTGTCGATCTCCGCCGCCGGGGCGGGCCCCGCCCAGGCGAGCGAGAGGGTGAAGAGCGCGAGCGAGAGGCGAGAGGAAGCGGGCACCATGAGGCGAGCGAGATAGCACAGGCGACCCACTTCGCATGCGTGGGTCGTGGTTGACACGAATCGCGCCGGGCGTGAGTCTTCCTCCAGGGTGCGGGTCCACCGCGCCCGACCCTTCAGGAGGAACTCCGATGCGGAAGCCCATGCTCTTTGCGCTCGCCGCGGCCGCCTTCGTGGCCGTTCCCACGCTCGTCCTCAGCCAGGTCGCCCGGACCCCGTCGCCCGAGGGCGCGCGCGTCTACATCATCTCCCCGAGCGACGGCGCGACCGTCTCGAGCCCCGTGCTCGTGCGGTTCGGGCTGTCGGGGATGGGCGTCGCGCCGGCGGGCGTCGCGAACCCGAACACCGGCCACCACCACCTGATCATCGATGCGCCCACGCCGCCGGCGGCGGCGCCGATCCCGAACGACGCGCACCACAAGCACTTCGGGGGCGGGCAGACGGAGACGACCGTCGAGCTCGCGCCCGGCACCCACACGCTGCAGCTCGTGCTCGGCGATGCCCTGCACGTTCCGCACGACCCGCCGATCGTCTCCGAGGTGGTGACGATCCGCGTCGAGTGAAGCCATTCCGTTCAGAGAGGAGAGGGGGGAGACGATGAGGTCGCGAACGAAGGCATGGCGCGTGGCTCTGCTCGTGCTCGGCAGCCTGCTCGTGGTGACGAGCGCGGCGTCGGCGCGGACCTGCTCGAACGGCAAGGACTCGAACGGCCCGATGTGGCTGTCGATCCTGCATCCCGGGCTCGGGGAGTGGGCCCTGAACGGGTGGGGCCCGTTCGGCCAGAACGCGCCGCAGCGGAAGTTCTGGATGGGGTTCATCCCCGGCTTCGGGTTCCCCTACCTCCACGTGGTGAGCGCGATCGACGTGTCGAAGTGCCGGACGGACGACGGGCTCAACATCGACTGAACCTTCCTCGGCCGCGGGCGCCTCGCGCGCCCGCGGCCGAGCGGCTTCCGCAGGAGCGGCCATGACGCGGTCCGACTCGAACGGCGACGATCCCGTGGACTTCGAGGTTCCGGACGGCGCCACCGTGTTCGACCAGGACGTCGACCCCGTCGAGACGGACGAGTGGCTCGACGCGCTCGAGAGCGTGATCGCGCGCGAGGGCCCGCTGCGCGCGCACTACCTCGTCGAGCGGCTCATCCGGCGCGCGCGCCGCCGCGGCGTCTACCTCCCGTACAGCGCGAACACCGCGTACATCAACAGCATCCCCGAATCGCAGGAGCGCAAGAGCCCGGGCGACCACGCGCTCGAGCACCGCATCCGCTCGATCATCCGCTGGAACGCGATGGCGATGGTCGTGCAGGCCAACCGCGAGTCGTCCGAGCTCGGCGGGCACATCGCGAGCTTCGCCTCGGCGGCGACGCTCTACGACGTCGGCTTCAACCACTTCTGGCGCGCGCCGTCCGAGTCGCACGGCGGCGACCTGCTCTACATCCAGGGGCACTCGGCGCCGGGCATCTACGCGCGCGCCTATCTCGAGGGGCGGCTCAGCGAGAGTCAGCTCCACCGCTTCCG
>JAGQIB010000073.1 GCA_020431545.1 Gemmatimonadota bacterium | reverse complement strand
GAGTACGTGTTGACCCACGTCGTGTCGCCGGGGGCGGCGAGCGCGCCCGGAGCCGACGAGAGAATCGCGGCGAGCGCGAGGAAGCGAACGAGTCGACGCATGGGACAATCCTCCGACGGTGCGTACGAAAGTGCGGGCATTTTAGCACTGTGAGGCCCCGGACCCTCGCGTACAATCTCGCGATGCCGTGGCGATTCCTTCTCGGGACGATGATGGCGGGAGCGCTCGGCGGGGCTTCCGCGGAAGGCGCCCCGGCTCCGGTCCCCGATCTCGCGCTGCGCAAGGACAGCCTCACCGGCGGCGAGGGACGCTGGAGCGTCGTGGTCGAGAATCTCGGCGACGCGGCCTCTCCCGCGACCTGGATCGAAGCCACGGACCGCTCGTCCCTCGGCGACGACGGGACGAGTCCGTACCGCCCGGTCCGGGGCGAGGACGCGCTGATCGTCGATCAGGTCGCACGCCCCGATGGGACCGTGGAGCTCCGTCTCTTTTTCGACCGTGCGACCGATCCCCTCCGTTCCGGCGGGTCCATCCGCGTCGACGGGGGCGCTCTCCGTGTCGGCGACGGCGACGCCGCGAGCGACGCCCCGGAGGCGACCTGGGACGTGGTCGTGCCTGCGGAGGGCGCCGAGCTCCGGTACGTGGTGGTCCCCACGGGCCGCGACCCCGCCGAGGTCGAGATCCGGCTCGCCGGCGAGCCCGTTCCCATCACCACGGGAGTGGGCGTGTTCGAGGACGGTGTGGCGCGGTTCGCGCTCGATGCGGCCGCCCTGCCGCGTGCTCGATCGAGCCGCGTGGCCGTGCCGCCGCTCGCGCCGGGCGAGAAGAAGCGGATCGACGGGACGACCGACGCCGAGCGACGCGTCTATCTCCTCGTCGACCCGGACGATGCGATCGCCGAGGTCCGCGAGGGCAACAACGCCACGTCGGCGGATTTCACGACCCCCGACGTGACGCTCGCCGCGCTCCACCTCCATTCGTGCTTCAGCGAAGGGTCGGGCTCGTTCGACTGGCAGTGCCTGCACGCCGCGCTCTCCGGGTTCGATCTCGCCTGGTGGACGGAACACGACTGGCGCGTGTCGTGCTGGGATCACCTCGAGCACCTGGGCTTCGAGGCGGGGGATCCCGTCGTGCTGCGCGGCGCTCCGCCGGTGGAAGAGCGGCTGACCGGCGGCGACGTCTTCGAGGGCGAGCGAATGCTCTCCCTGCCGGGCGGCCAGTGGACGATCGTTTCCGCGCGGCGCGATCGACTGGCCTACGCGATCGCGTCCGAGCTCGAGCTCGAGTGCGCGATCCGGCTCGAGGGCGACGCGACGTTGGGGATCCAGCTCGACCTCTCGGTTCATCCCGGGGAGCGGCGCCGGCTCGTCTACGAGTTCGTTCCGCTCGGCCGGGAGAACGAGCCGATGCCGGACGAGCCGGCGGGCACCGTGGTCCTTCGCCGAGCCTGGCCCACGGGAGGCTGGAAACGCGCGACGCTCCGGGTCACGGACGACGCCCGCGACGCCTGGACGAACGGGCTCGACGACAATCTCTACGAGCTGCGGTTCGAAGCGCGCGGAGACCCCTCGGCCACCGCGAGCGTCGACGCGCTGGACATCCGACACGAGAAGTGCGGGGCGGACCTGCAGAAGGTGCAGGTCGAGTTCGCGAAGTCCTATCCGAACCTGCGGCACGAGATCGGGGGAGAGATCTCCTCGCACCGCCCGCACGTGACCCGCTACGGCGGCCCGTCCGATCTCCTGGATCTCGATCGCGGCTGGCAGGAGCTCATGAGCGCGGACGGGCGGCGCGGACGTGGGCCGGATGCCGGCGAGGACACCGTGGTGCAGCTCGTCCGTCGAGTGCACGACGGCGGAGGCCTCGCTTCCTGGTGTCATCCGTTCGGCGCGGGCGCGAGCGTGTGGTCGCGGGACACCTGGACGGACGAGTACTGGGACGAGGTGCTCGCCGGGAACCTCGGCGAGGTCGATCTCCTCGAGGTCGGCTACCGGGAGCGTTCCGAGCGCCGGATCGCCGATTTCCTCGCGCGGTGGGATGCGTGCTCGGCGGCCGGCGTCGCGGTGCCCGGGCTCGGAGTGAACGACTCGCATCGCGTTCAGTGGGCGACGTTCGAGAACGACTTCGGAACCTGGATCGCGGCGCCGGCCGAAGACGTCGGCCGGGTGAAACGAGCGCTCGCGGCGGGGCACGCGTTCTTCGGCGATCCGCTCCGCTTCGGGGGAACGTTCGACGTGCTCTGCTCGAGCGCGCGCGGCGGGGACATCCTTGGTGGCGACGGGCCGCGTCGGTTCTCGATCGCGCTCCGCGATGCGCCTCCCGGGAGCCGCGTTCGGTTCGTCACTGACGGTTCGCCGCGCGAATGGATCCCCGCGGATCGGGCCGACGGCGCGACGCTCGAAACCGGAGCGGGGGAGGTGGCCTGGGTGCGGGCGGAGTGCGAGGACGCGAGCGGGCGACCGCTCGCGTATACGAACCCGATCTGGCTCGACCCGCACGGCGACGTTCACCGGCCGCGGGACGGGCGGCGTCCCCCCGGCGACTAGTCCGCGTAGCCGAGCGAGCGGAGGGCATCCACCGTGTCGTCGTCCATGTCCACGATCGTGGGCACGTCCGGGGCGCGGGTCGTCTTCGCGAACGCCTCCACGAGGCTCCGCAGCGAGTCTGCCCGGGCAGGGCGGACGGCGATCTGGTCGTCTCGCTCGCCGGGATCGCGCGTGACGTCGAACAGGGACCATCGTCCCGCGGTGAGGATCGCCTTGTCGGGGCCGGCGCGCACGGACCAGAAGTCCGGCAACGGATCCACGAACGACTCCTTGTGCCCGAACACGGCGCGTGCGTCGAGCTGAGCTCGAGTGCGGCGGGCGGAATCCGTGGCGAGCAGGAGCGACAGCAGCGAAGTGCCGTCGGTGGCGGGCGGGTCGAGGTCGAGCCACTCGAGCAGGGTGGGCGCGAGATCGATCAGACTGACCGTCTCGGGGTGGACGGCCGGACGCACCCCCGGACCCTTGCAGAAGCAGACCACCCCCTGAACTTCGGCGTGCAATGCGCCCGCGTGACCGGTGGCGCCGTGCTCGCCGAACGCCTCGCCGTGATCGCTGACCACGAGCAGCACCGCCTCATCGCCGAACCCGAGCGTGCGCCACATTCGTTCCACCCAGTGATCGAGGTACCCGATCTCGCTGTCGTAGGCGTCGCGGTCCGGGTTCTGTCCGGTCGGTCGCCACCACGGATCGCGGATCCGGTAGGGCGCGTGCACGTCGTTGAGATGGAGATAGACGAACGGATGCTCGGCGGCGCGGATCTCGTCGCGCCATTGCTCGAGGACGGTGCAGGCGGTCTCGGCGCGCGCGTCCGCGAGCAGCGTTCCGGGCTCGTTCGCCTCGACGCCCGCGCCGCGTCCCTTGCCGAGTCGCACGAAGCGATCGAATCCGCGGTCGAGTCCGAGCTCCGGCCCGACGTTGATGTTCGCGGCGATGCCGAACGTCCGGTAGCCGGCGTCGCGGAGGATCTCCGGCAGCGTGGGGATGTCCGCGGGAATCGACTGCAGCTGAAGCTGCCGGTCGCCGCCCTCCGGCCGGTTCTGCTTGAACCAGTGCAGCCCGGCCACCACCCCGTGGTGCGGCGGATACAGGCCCGTGAGCAGCGACGTCGTGGCGGGGGCGGTCCAGGTGGACGTGGATTGCGCCTCCGGGAACTGCGCGGAGCGGCGCGCCATCCGGGCGAGGAACGGCGCGGTCTCGCGTGGCGCACCGCCGAAGCCGAGCGCGTCGGGGCGGAGGGTGTCGAGGACCACCACCACGATCGGGGGGCGGGCCGCATTCGCGTCCGTCCCGGGTCGGTCCGGGGCACATCCGACCAGCGCCGCGATCGCCACGAGGCTCGGAGCGACTCTCCTGAACGAACGCATTTCCCGTCGCCTCCCGCGATGATCCGACCCTCCTGGATAGCATGGCCGCCCCCCACGAGTCATCGGTGCCGCGGGAACGGATCGGGCGGCTCCCTCGGGGCGCCCGGGCGCTCCACAGGCGAATCGATCGGATCGTCGCGAGAGACCGTGAAAAGTCCTGGACATCCTATTGACAAATATCCGATCTCGTCCTATCTTCCGCGCATGGACGACCGCACGCCGCCAGGCGCCCTCCGGATTGGGTCGCGGTGAGCTCGGCCGGGAACAGCCCGGGTCGGCCGCGCGGTGTCGTTGAAGGGGCACGCGACGCCGTATCGGTTCGGCCCGGCCTCTCCCCGGTCGGAGTCTCCATCGCCCTCGCCGTCACCTGGTGGCTGACGGGACTCATCTGGGTCGTGCAGGTCGTGCAGTATCCGGGTTTCGCGGCCGTCGATCCCGGCACTTTCCCGGTATTCCATGCGCTGCACTCCGATCGCATCACCTGGCTGGTGGCGGGTCCGATGCTCGTCGAGGCGGCGCTCGCCGTAGCCCTCTTCGTGCGGCCGCCCCGGGGGGTGCATCGCGCGGAAGCGGCGATCCTGCTGCTGCTCGTCGGGGTGATCTGGGCGTCGACGGCGTTCCTGCAGGTGCCCGAGCACGAACGCCTCGCCGACGGCCTCGATCAGGATTCGGTGCGACGCCTCGTCGCCACGAACTGGGTCCGCACCGTGGCGTGGTCCCTGCGCGCGATCGGGTTGGCCTGGCTGGCGCCGCGGGTGTGGCGCGCGGGTTGACGGACCTTCGCCGGAGCTAGCCGACGTCGTCGATCTCCACGATCACCGGAGCGTGGTCCGACGCCGTGAGGCCTTCCTTCTTCTTGCGGTAGTCCCGGTCCACGCGCGCCTCCCGCAGATGGACAGCGTCCGATGCGAACACGAGATCGATCCGGAGCCCGAATCCCCGGTGGAAGGCGCCCATGCGGTAGTCCCACCAGCTGAACCCGGGATCCTCGGGGTGCAGCGAGCGGTACGCGTCCCGGAGCCCGAGTTCGCGCAGCGCAGCGATCCGTTCGCGTTCCTCCACCGTGTGAAAGATCGAACCCGCGAACTTCTCCTCGTTCCAGGAGTCGATCGGCGCGGGACAGACGTTGAAGTCGCCGGCCAGGATCGCGGGCTCGTTCGGATCCGCGTGTTCGCGCCAGTGGGCGGCGAGCGCGTCGAGCCAGGCCAGCTTTCCGGGGTAGTCCTCGTGCGCGGTGGTCTTGCCGTTCGGCACGTACACGGACGTCACCGCGAGCTTCCCGACCCGGGCCGTCACGAGCCTTGCGCCGACCGATTCCTGACCCGGGAGTCCCGTCGCTACCGGCTCGACCGCATGGCGACTCACGACCGCGACGCCGTTCCAGGCCTTCTGTCCGTGGGTCACTGCCCGGTACCCGAGCTTCGAGAGCTCCTCGTGCGGGAACTGCTCGTCCTCGAGCTTCAGCTCCTGCAGGCAGACGACGTCCGGTTCGCGGGCGGCGAGCCAGTGCGCGAAGAAATCGAAGCGGGCGCGGAGGCCGTTGACGTTCCAGGTCGCGATTCGCATGGGGTCGGAGAAAAGCAGGCGACTCGCCCGGTGTCCACCCCGGAGTCCGGTGCTCTACCAAGCCGACGCGCGACGCGATACGATGAGTGACCACTCAGCGAGGAAAGGACTCGTGGCCATGTTCGGAAACTCGGCGAAGAGCCGGCTCGTCTCCCCGGCCGAGGCGCTGCCCGGGCGCGCGGAGCGCCTGTCGGTACCCGGGAAGCATGCCGTCCTCGGCACGCCCCTGGACGGACCGTTCGAAGGATTCGAGATCGCGACGTTCGGGCTCGGCTGCTTCTGGGGCGCGGAGCGCAAGTTCTGGCAGGCGCCCGGCGTCCATTCGACCGCGGTCGGATACGCGGGCGGGCACACGCCGAATCCGACGTACGAGGAAGTCTGCTCGGGGCGAACGGCGCACGCCGAGGTCGTTCGCGTGGTGTTCGATCCGCGGCAGACTTCGTACGACGAGATGCTCCGGATCTTCTGGGAGAGTCACGATCCCACGCAGGGAATGCGGCAAGGCAACGACCAGGGCACGCAGTACCGATCGGCGATCTACACGCACGGCGACGAGCAGCGGCGGCTGGCCCTCGCGTCTCGCGACGCGTTCGCGGCGAAGCTCTCGGAAGCGGGGTTCGGAGAGATCACCACCGAGATCACGTCGGCGGGCGAGTTCTACTTCGCCGAGGGGTACCACCAGCAGTATCTGGAGAAGAACCCCGGGGGCTACTGCGGTCTCGGAGGCACCGGCGTGAGCTGTCCGATCGGCGTGGCGAAGCTGGACTCGTAGGGCGGCGGGGCCGGGCGTCGCCTACCGCGCCCCGATCTCGAGCAGCACCTTCAACACGCCGGGGCGGGCGGCCTCGGCGAACGCCTCGAGTCCGTCCGCGAGCGGAAAGCGCGCGTGGATCAATGGCATCGGATCCACGACGCCGGAGGCGAGGCGGTCGAGCGCCGGCGCGAATGGTCCGCAGCGCGAGCCGACGAGCCGGATCTCGTCCACCACGAGAGCGGACGCGTCGATCTCGAGCGAACCCGCGTACGTGCTCTTCATCACGAGGGTTCCGCCGGGGCGTACGTGTCGGCGGGCGAGATCGAACCCCGCGGCATGGCCCGTGCATTCCACCACGACGTCGAAGCGCGTGTCGCCGAGATCCGCCGGCGAGGAAGTGGCGATTCCGAGCGCATCCAGCTGCGCGCGCTTGCCGGTATCGTGGCCGGCGACGCGCAGATGCTTCGTGCGTTCCGAGAGCACGCGCGCCACGAGCTGTCCGAGTCGCCCGTGTCCGAGGACGAGCACGCGATCGTCCGCCCCGATCGCGACCTGCTCACCGATGCGGAGCGCCGCGGCCAGAGGTTCGGTGAAGACGGCCACTTCGTCGGGCACGGAGTCGGGTACGACGTGGAGGTTCGAGGAAGGAAGCGTGCAGTACTCCGCGAACGCGCCGTTCCGGCCCACGATGCCGAGCACGGTCCGCCGCTCGCAGTGGGAGGAACGCCCCGCGCGGCACGCGTCGCAGGTGCGGCAGACCGCGTTGATCTCGCCGACGACGCGACGCCCCACGAGATCCTCCGGCCCCTCCTCGACGATCGCCACGAATTCGTGGCCGAGGATTCCCGCGTACGGGTAGTACCCGCGGGTGAGCTCGAGGTCCGTCGCGCAGATGCCGGCGAGCGTCACGCGGAGCAGCGACTCGCCCGGCGGGGGAGACGGGCGTTCCACGTCGCGCAGGGAAAGTTCGCGGTTCTCGAGCCAGATCGCGTGCACGGTCACCTCCGCCGGCAGTATCGCGCGGGAACGTCGTGTGGGCCAGTGAGAGTTCTCACGCGCCTCGTCAGTGGAACGAGCGCGCCTTCGAGCCGTCCACCGCGAGCGCGAGTTCGGGATCCCAGAGCTCGTCCGCGATCAGGTGGATCACGCCGTTCTCGGACTGGATCCTGCCCGTCACACCGAGGAACACCGCGGTCCGCGCGAGCACGGAGAACTTCTCGAACGTGGGGCGCCACACGACGAGATTCACGAAGCCGGTTTCGTCCTCGAGCGTGTAGAACGTGACGCCCGTCGCGGTCCCGGGCTGCTGCCGACAGATCACGAGGCCGACGTAACGCGCCCGGGATCCGTCCGCCTGCGCGTTCAGCGTGCACGCATCCGGGATCTTCGCGCGGCGCAGGCGCTCCCGGGCGCCGATCATCGGATGATCCCGCACGGAGTGATGGGTGGTGCGGTAGTCCCACAGGATCTCCTCGGGGCGAGATAGGTCCCGGAAACGCGGCGCTCTCCGCGGATCCTCTCCGGAGAGCGGGATCGCGTCGCCGTGGCGCGCGGCGATCTCGCGCACGCGCCAGATCGCGTCCCGGCGGGAGAGCCCGAGACCGTCGAAGCCCCCGGCCTCCGCGAGCCGCTCGAGCGCCTTCGCGGAGAGTCCCGTCATCCGGACGAACTGCTCGGCATCGCGGAACGGTCCGGGCGCGCGCTCCAGTCCCTCGCGCTCGCGCGTTCCGAATCCCTGCACCCAGCGGTAGCCCATCCGGATCGCGAGGTCGGGGCCGTCCGCCTCGAGCGTGCAGTCCCAGGCGCTGCGCTGGACGCACACGGGGCGCACGGAGACGCCGTGTCGCTTCGCGTCCTCCACGATCGTGGACGGTGCGTAGAAGCCCATCGGCTGGGCGTTCAGCAGTGAGCACGCGAAGGCCGCCGGGTGGTGACACTTGAGCCAGGCGGTCGCGTACGCGATCAGCGCGAAGCTCGCCGCGTGACTCTCGGGGAACCCGTACTCGCCGAAGCCGCGGATCTGGGAAAAGATTCGCTCCGCGAACTCCGGGTCGATGCCGTTCTCCACCATGCGGGACACGAGCTTCTCGTGGTGACGCTCGATGCGCCCCGAGCTCTTCCACGCCGCCATGTCGCGTCGCAACCGATCCGCTTCCCCGCCGGTGTAGCCCCCCACGAGCACCGCGATCTTCATCACCTGCTCCTGGAAGATGGGAACCCCGAGCGTCTTCTTGAGGGCGCGGGCGAGAGCGGGGTGGGGGTAGATCTCCTTTTCCTCCCCGGAGCGCCGCCGGAGGTAGGGGTGCACCATGTCACCCTGGATCGGGCCCGGCCGCACGATCGCAACCTCGATCACCAGATCGTAGAAGGTTCTCGGTTTCAGTCGGGGCAGCATCGACATCTGTGCGCGGGATTCGATCTGGAACACGCCCACGGTGTCGCCCCGGGACACCATCTCGTAGGTCGCGGAGTCGTCGGCCGGAATGCGGGCGAGATCGAGGTCGAGTCCCCGGTGCTCGCGGAGGAGATCGAAGCAGTGGTGCGCCATGGTGAGCGCGCCGAGCCCGAGCAGGTCGACCTTGAACAGCCCGAGATCCTCCACCGCGTACTTGTCCCACTGGATGACGGTGCGATTCTCCATGGTGGCGGGCTCGATCGGGACGAGCGTGTCCACCGGCTCGTGCCCGAGCAGGAATCCGCCGGGATGGATCGAGAGATGACGTGGAAAGTCGCGGATCTCGTCCACGATTCGCAGCAGATGACGGTGAGTCTCCGATTCCCGATCGAGGCCCGAGTGGTCGAGCGCGTCGACCTCGAGGTCCCGGAACCGGCTGCCGAGGAGCTTGGAGAGACGATCGAGTGCCGTCTCCGCCACGCCGAGCACCTTGCCGACCTCGCGCACCGCGGACTTGGATCGGTAACGGATCACGTTCGCGACCATCGCCGCCCGACGTCTCCCGTAGCGCTCGTACACCCACTGGATCACTTCCTCGCGTCGCTCGTGCTCGATGTCGAGATCGATGTCCGGAGGCTCGTTTCTCTCGCGGGAGAGGAAGCGCTCGAACAGCAGATCCAGACGCACGGGATCGATCGCGGTCACGCCGAGGCAGTAGCAAACCGCGCTGTTCGCGGCGCTGCCGCGTCCCTGGCACAGGATCCCCGCGCGACGGCAGAACTGCACGATCTCGTACATCGTGAGGAAGTAGCCGCCGTAGTCGAGCTCGTGGATGAGCGCCAGCTCGCGCTCGATCTGCCGCGCGACGTCGCCGGGAACGTGCTGTCCGTAGCGTTCGTACGCCCCCTGCCACGCGAGCTCGGCCAGCCACTCGCGCTCGCTCTTGCCGCTCGGTCGTTCCTCGGCCGGATAGCGGTAGCGGATCTCCGCGAGCGAGAATGCGCAACGCTCCGCGATCTCGAGTGTCCGGGCGAGCGAGTCGGGATCATCCGCGAACAGCTCGGCCATCGCGTGCGGCGTCTTCAGGTCGTGTTCGGCGTTCGGCCTCAGGATCCGCCCGGCCTCGGCGAGCGGCACTCCGTGGCGGATGCAGGTGAGCACGTCCTGCAGGGGCTG
>JAGQIB010000072.1 GCA_020431545.1 Gemmatimonadota bacterium | reverse complement strand
ACGAGGGCGACCTCGTCCTCGCCGCGGAGCTCGCGACGCCCGAGGCCGTCAATTTCCTGACGCGCTACGGTCGCGGGATCCTCTGCGCCCCGCTCGCGGCGGACTGGGCCGACCGGCTGGAGCTCCGGCTGATGACGGACCGGAACACGGCCAAGATGCAGACTCCGTTCACCGTGTCCGTCGACGCGGTCGAGGGCACGACGACCGGCGTGAGCGCAGCCGAACGCGCGATCACGCTCCGCAAGCTCGCCGATCCGGAGGCGCGACCTTCGGACTTCGGGATTCCGGGTCACGTGTTTCCGCTCCGCGCGAAGGAGGGCGGGGTCCTGCGGCGGGCCGGGCACACGGAGGCCGTGGTCGACCTGTGTCGCCTCGCCGGGCTGGAGCCGGTCGGGGTGCTTTGCGAGATCCTGAACGAAGACGGCACGATGGCCCGTCTCCCCGACCTCGTGCCGTTCGCGAAGGAGCACGGGCTCACGATCGTCTCGATCGAAGATCTGATCGCGTACCGCCGCAAGACGGAGCTCCTGGTCGAGCGCCTGGTGGAGACGCCGCTCCCGACCGACACCGGCGCCTGGACCATGTTCCTCTACTCCTCGCGCGGCGAGGAGGATCTGCACGTCGCGCTCGTCAAGGGCGATCCCGACCTCCTCGGCGAGGGGGAGCCCCTCGTCCGCGTGCACTCGCAGTGCCTCACCGGCGACGTGTTCCACTCGCTGCGGTGCGACTGCGGCGACCAGCTGCACCGCGCGATGGAGGAGATCGACGCCGTCGGGAGCGGTGTGCTTCTCTACATGCGGCAGGAGGGACGGGGTATCGGGCTCGCGAACAAGCTCCGGGCGTACAACCTGCAGGATCGCGGCGCCGACACGGTGTCGGCGAACGAGATGCTCGGCTTCCGGGCGGACGAGCGTGACTACGGGATCGGGGCGCAGATCCTGTTCGACCTCGGGGTTCGCAAGATGCGTCTGCTCACGAACAACCCGTCGAAGCGCATCGGCCTGGAGGCCTACGGGCTCACGATCGTGGAGCGCGTGGCCATCTCGATCGAGCCGCGTCCGGAGAATCGGCGTTACCTCGCCACGAAGCGAGAGAAGCTCGGTCATCTGTTGCCGGAGTTCGATGGGGAGACATCGTGACCACCGGCTCTCGAGAGCCGCGAGGCGAGGGCCGTCGGTTCGCGATCGTCGTGGCACGCTTCAATGACTTCGTGACCGCCCGCCTCGCGCGCGCCGCCGTGGCGACGTTGCACGAGCACGGCGTGGCCGAGGCCGACGTGGAGGAGATCGCCGTGCCGGGCGCGTTCGAGCTTCCCCTGGCCGCCCGTCGCGTGGCCGCTTCGGGGCGCTTCCACGCCGTGATCTGTCTCGGCGCCGTGATCCGGGGCGAGACCCCGCATTTCGATTTCGTCGCCGCCGAGTGCGCCCGGGGGGTCGCCGACGCCGGGCGGGATCTCGGGCTTCCGGTGATCTTCGGGGTCCTCACGACCGATAACCCGGAACAGGCGATGGACCGGGCCGGAGGCGCGGCGGGCAACAAGGGCCGAGACTCGGCGCTGGCCGCGCTCGAGATGGCCGAGCTGCTCGCCCGCTGGCCGGAAGGAGCCCGCTGATGGGGCGCCGTCGGCTCGGGCGCGAGATCGCGTTCAAGGCCCTCTACCGGATCGATCTGCTCGGGAGGGCGATCGAGGACGCCATGGCCGACGTCGCCGCCTCCGGCCGGGACGCCGAGTCCATCCGGTTCGCGGGGGACCTGCTGGAGACCTGCGCCGCCCACCGGACCGAGGTCGATGGGGTGCTGGAGGGTGCCTCCACACGCTTCGGGCCGGATCGGATGGGGGTCGTGGACCGGTCGATCCTCCGGTTGGGGGCCACGGAGATCCTGTACTGGCGGTTCGTGCCGGATCAGGTTTCCATCGACGAATGGGTCGAAATCGCGAAAAAGTATGGGTCGGATGAGGCATATGCACTCGTGAACGCGGTACTGGATCGGATCTCCCGCGAACGGGCCTCCGGAGTCGACACTTGATCGCCGTGATCTCGGACATCCACGGAAACCTGGAGGCGCTGGACGCCGTCCTCGACGATGCGAGTCGTCAGGGGGCAACCGACCTCGTCTGTCTCGGCGACGTCGTGGGCTACGGCGCCGATCCGAACCGGTGCCTCGAGCTCGTGCACGCGAAAGCGCGCTTCCTCGTGCTCGGGAATCACGACGTCGCGGCGCTCGACCTGTCGGCCGCGGAGAATTTCAACGACGTCGCGCGGACCGCGATCCAGTGGACGAACCAGGAGCTCACGTCGGCGAACCTCCAGGTGCTCCGCGATCTCGACTTCGAGCGGGTCGAGGGAGAGGTCCGCTACGTGCACGCCTCTCCGGATGAGCCGCCGTCCTGGCACTACATCCTCACGGAGCAGGAGGCCTGGAACGCGTTCGGCGCGTGCGACGAGGCGGTGTGCTTCGTGGGGCACTCGCACGTTCCGCTCCGCGTGTTCCTGCGCAAGGGGCGCCTCGTGGTGCTGGAGGAAACGGTGGTGGAGGTCGGCCCCGAGGATCGCGCGCTGCTGAACGTCGGCAGCGTCGGCCAGCCGCGCGACGGCGACTGGCGCGCGAGCTACGGCCTGTGGGATCCGGAGGCGCGGCGGCTGATCGCCCGCCGCGTGGAGTACGACCTCGAATCGGCCGCGCGCAAGATCCGGGAGGCGGGCCTCCCCGAAGTTCTCGCGCGCCGGCTCGCGATCGGGCAGTGACTCGCGCGTCGTGACGCCGCGTCGCATCCTCCTCGTCAACTGGAACGACCGCACGAATCCCTGGGGCGGGGGAGCCGAGATCCATCTGCACGAGCTGTTCGGACGGCTCGCCGCCCGCGGCCACCGGGTGACGTTGCTCTGCTCCGGTTATCCCGGCGCGGACTCCCGCACCGAGCTCGACGGCATGGAAGTCCTTCGCGTCGGCGGCCGCTACACGTACAACTTCGTCGTTCCCGGGGCGCTTCGACGTCTGCAGCGCGAGCGCGAGTTCGACGTCGTGGTCGAGGCGTTGAACAAGATCCCGCTCTGCACGCCCGTCTACTCGCGGACGCCGGTGGTCGGGATCGGCCACCACCTGTTCGGGACCACGATCTTCCGCGAGGTCCCGCCTCCGATGTCACTGTACGTGTACCTGAGCGAGCTCGCGGTCCCCTGGGTCTACCGGGACACGCCGATGGAGGTGATCTCGGCCTCGACCGCCGACGACTTCGCGGCGCGGGGTCTCTCGCCGGATCGCATCCGGGTGGTGTACGTTGGAATCGATCGCGACCAGTACCGGCCGTCCCCGGAGGATCCCAAGGAGTCGGCGCCGACGTTCCTGGCGCTCGGCCGCGTCCGCCGCTACAAGCGGCTCGACCTCGTGATCGACGCGGTGGCGCGACTGGCGCCGGAGTTCCCGGACGTCCGCCTCGTGGTCGCCGGGAGCGGCAACTGGCTCGACCCCCTCCGCAAGCACGCGGAGCGGATCGGCGCCGGCGATCACGTCGTGTTCGAGGGGCGGGTCGACGAGTCGCGCAAGGTCTCGCTGTACCGGCGGGCCTGGGCGCTCGTGATGACGTCGCCGAAGGAGGGCTGGGGATTGACCTGCCTCGAGGCGCAGGCGTGCGGGACCCCGGTCATCGCGAGCGACTCGCCCGGCCTGCGCGAGGCGGTGCGCCACGGCCAGGGCGGCCTCCTCGTGCCGCACGCGGACCGCGAGGAACTGACCACCGCGATGCGCAGGATGATCGCGGACGAGGGCGAGCGGGAGAGACTGCGCCAGGGCGCGCTCGCGTTCGCCGACGAATTCTCTTGGGATCGTGCGGCCGCCGAGACCGCGGCGATCCTGGAAGCGGCGATCGCCGGCGGGAGACGAGCATGAGAGCGATGATCACGGGCATCACCGGGCAGGACGGTTCGTACCTCGCCGAGTTCCTGCTCGAGCGCGGCTACGAGGTCGGCGGGGTCGTGCGGCGGTCCAGCAGCGAGCGCTTCGATCGGATCGACGCGATCCGGGACTCGGTGACGATCTTCCAGGCGGATATCCACGACCAGACGTCGATGATCAGCGCGCTGCGCGAGTTCCGCCCGCACGAGCTGTATCACCTCGCCGCACAGTCGTTCGTGCCCACGTCGTGGGCGCAGCCGGTGCTCACCGGCGAGTTCACGGGCCTCGGGGTCACGCGCGCGCTGGAGGCGGTGCGCCAGGTCGATCCGTCGATCAAGTTCTACCAGGCTTCCTCCAGCGAGATGTTCGGCAAGGTGCAG
Source organism: Gemmatimonadota bacterium (assembly GCA_020431545.1). Lineage (GTDB taxonomy): Bacteria > ARS69 > ARS69 > ARS69 > ARS69 > JAGQIB01. Next base: position 8,608 of record JAGQIB010000072.1, on the reverse strand, counting down.
GAGATCCCGCAGACGGAGCGTACGCCGTTCTGGCCGCGCAGCCCGTACGGTGTGGCGAAGGTCTACGGGCACTGGATCACGGTGAACTACCGGGAGAGCTACGGGATCTTCGCGGCCTCGGGGATCCTGTTCAATCACGAGTCGCCGCGCCGCGGACTGGAGTTCGTGACCCGAAAGATCTCCCGCACCGTCGCGAAGATCGCGCTCGGTCGCGCGGAGGAACTGCGGCTCGGCAACCTCGACGCGCGTCGTGACTGGGGCTTCGCCGGCGACTACGTGAAGGCGATGTGGCTGATGCTCCAGCAGGACAAGCCCGAGGACTACGTGATCGCCACCGGCGAGACGCACTCCGTGCGCGAGTTCGCGGAACGTGCGTTCGCGCGGGTCGGCCTCGACTGGGAGAAGTACGTCGTCGTGGATCCGGCGCTGTACCGGCCGGCCGAGGTCGATCAGCTGATCGGCGACGCCGGCAAGGCGCGCGAGAAGCTCGGCTGGACGCCCGAGGTCTCGTTCGACGAGCTCGTGAACCTCATGGTCGACGCGGACGTCGCGGCGCTCGAGCGCGAGACGTGCGAGTCCTGATCGTCGGCGCGGCCGGGTTCGTCGGACGTCATCTCGTGGCGGAATGTGCAGGGCACGGCGACGACGTGACCGGCACCTACCTGGCCGAGGCGACCGCCGGCGCCCCGGACGACGCCGGCCTCTCCTGGCTGCCGCTGGATCTGCTGGACGAAGGGTCGATCGACCGGGCCCTGGAGACCGCGCGCCCCGAGGGAATCGTCCACGTGGCGGGGCAGGCGAACGTGTCGGCGGCTGCGGCCGATCCGATCGCCGCTTTCCGCGTGAACGCGGAGGGCACGGTGCGGCTCCTGAACTCCGCGCAGCGCCACGTGCCGGGTGCCCGAGTCTTGGTCGTGACGTCGGCCGAGGTGTACGGCGCGGTGCCGGCCGAGGAACTCCCCGTGACGGAGGATCGTCCGCTCGCCCCGCGAACGCCCTACGGTGTGGGCAAGGCGGCGGCCGATTTCGCGGCCGAGCAGGCCTGGGTCGTGCGACGCCAGCCCGTGATCAGGATGCGCCCGTTCAATCACGTGGGGCCGGGGCAGCGGCCGGGGTTCGTGGTCCCGGACTTCGCGCGCCAGATCGCGGCCATCGAGCGGGGCGTGCGACCCGCGGTGCTGGAGGTCGGGAACCTTTCCGCCCGCCGGGACTTCACCGACGTGAGAGACATCGCGCGCGGCTACCGGCTCGCACTCGAGCGGGGTCGTCCCGGGGCGGCCTACAATCTGTGCTCGGGACGCTCGTGGGCGATCGAGGAGATCGTCCGGGAGCTGCTGGGTCAGGCGCGTCGCGAGATCGAGGTCCGCCGCGATCCCGCGCGGATGCGTCCGTCCGAGGTTCCGGAGTTCCGAGGGGACTCGACCCGGGCCCACGAGGAGTTCGGGTGGGAGCCCCGGATCGACCTCGCCCGGAGCCTCGCCGAGGTCCTGGACGAGTGGAGGGAGGCGAGCGCCTCGCCGGCGGCCGGGCGGACCGCCGATTGACGCCCGCCGATTGACGGGGTGGGGCGCGTTCCCTAAAGTCCGTCCCGCGGCCGGCGGAACAACGTCGGCCGTTCGTCTGCGAACCCGAGCCCGAGCCCGCCGATGACCCCGGTCGACAGCCCCTCCGCCGCCTCTCCCGAACTGGATTCGGCCGCGCGGGACGGTTGGAATCGCCTCGCGGGCGCGCCGCGCGCCGGGACGGACGTCGGCAACCGGGTGATCGCCGTCCTGGTCGGCCTGTTCACCTTCGCGATCTACTGGATGACGCTCTCGCCCGACGTCTCTTTCTGGGACTCCGGCGAGTTCATCGCCACCTCGCACTCGCTCGGAATCCCGCATCCGCCCGGAACGCCGCTCTACGTGCTGCTCGGGCGGGTCTTCTCGATCGTGTTCGCGGGCGTGCTTCACGTCGCCTCGGTGGCGCAGGCGGTGAACCTCCTGAGCGCCGTGCCGGCCGCGATCGCGGCGATCTTCCTGTACCTCGCCGTGGTGCGGGTGGGGAAGAAGCTCTGGAACGAGGGCGACCAGTCCACGTTCTGCCTGCCCGCCGTCGTGGCCGGCGTGACCGCGGCGCTGTTCGCGTCGTTCGCGAACACGAACTGGATCAACTCGATCGAGTCGGAGGTCTACTCCGTCAGCGGCATGTGGGCGATGGTGTCGGCGTGGCTCGCGCTCGTGTGGGCGGACTCGGAGCCGAAGGACGAGCGACTGCTGGTCCTGATTGCCTATCTGCTCTCCCTGAACATCGGTGTCCATCTCGCGACGTACCTCGCCGCGCTCGCGATCCTCCCGTTCGTGTTCCTGCACGAGCGTCGACTCGCGATCCCGGTGAGCTTCGTGGTCGTGCTGGCCATGGCGAAGGACCTGCAGTTCTTCCTGCTGGTGGTGGCGCTGCTCGTCCCGGCGACGTTGCAGCTCGCGCTCGTCCCCGCGGACTACGAGCGCCGGCACCGGGCCACGTTGCTGGGCGCGCACACGATCGCCACGCTGGTGGCGCTCTGGGCGGCGACCGAGCTCGATCCGTCGCCTCTCAAGTGGGGCCTCGCGTTCGGAGCGCCGCTGCTCTCGTTCGCCGTCCCCTGGATCGCGCTGCCGCCGCCGAAGAAGCTCGAGAATCCGTTCCTCGACCTCGGCTTCCTGCTGACGCTCGTCACCGTCGTCGGGTTCTCGTGCCACCTGTATCTGCCGATCCGGTCGGCCCTGAACCCCGCGATCAACGAGGCCCAGCCGGACACCTGGCAGCGGTTCTGGGAAGTGATCCTCCGGCAGCAGTACAAGCCGAACTCGGTGCTCGATCGCCAGGCGACGTGGCTCTACCAGTTCGACCACATGTTCTGGCGCTACTTCCGTGAGCAGTGGCACCCCGAGTTCCTGTGGTGGGCGCTCGGCATTCCGGGTCTGCTCGTGCATCTGAAGCGGGAGAAGAAGTCGTTCGTCCTGTTCGGCCTGCTGTTCCTGTGGACGTCGTTCGCGCTCGTCGTGAAGATGAACTTCACCGACCACGAGGTCCGCGAGCGCGACTACTTCTTCTCGCCCGGCTTCTTCTACTACGGCGTCTGGATGGGAATCGGGCTCGGCTGGGCTTGCTGGCTCGTGGTGCGCGGTCTCGCGGGCGCCTCCCGGTTCGCGCTCGGCGGGGCGGCGGTGGCCATGTCGCTCCTGCTCGCGCTGTGGCCCGTTCGCGCGGGCTGGGACTCGCACGACCGCACCGGAAACTGGATCGCGCACGACTACGCCTACAACATGCTCTCCGCGCTCGATCCGAACGCGATCATCTTCACGAACGGCGACAACGACACGTTTCCACTGTGGTACCTGCAGGAGGTCCACGGATTCCGCAAGGACGTGCGCGTCATCAATCTCAGTCTGCTGAACACACCGTGGTACGGGGAACAACTCCGCGACGAGGATCCCAAGGTCCCGATGCGCTATACCACGGAGCAGCTCTACGGCCTGCGTCCGTTCCAGGACCCCAAGACGCGCCGGATCTACTGGGTGAAGGACATCGTCACGAACGACATCCTGAACGCGCGCTTCCAGGGAGACGCCACGAACGACTCGAACACGGACCGCCCCGTGTACTTCGCGGTCACCGTCGACGACCTGATGGGTTTCGATCCGTACCTGAACCTCGAAGGCCTCGTGTTCAAGTTCGATCCGGATTCGTCCAAGAGCTTCGACACGATGAAGCTCGCGGAGACCGGACCGCGGGACTTCCCGGACGGCGAGCCCGAGATCGTGGACAACGTGAACCTGCCGGTCACGCGCCGGAATCTCGAGGAGCTGTACCACTACCGCGGACTGCTCGGGGCGGACGGTCAGCTCGACCCGACCGTTCACCGGGACGACAACGACCAGAAGCTCACCACCAACTACGCGGCCGCCTGGGCCAAGATGGCGCTCGCGTACCGGGGCCTCGGGGACATGGATCAGGCCGTCTACTGCTACCGGCGGGCGTCCGAGCTGGCGCCGCAGTACGACGTGATCGCCTCCGGGCTCGGCGGTTTCCTGCTGGAGGCCGGCAAGTTCGACGAGGCGCGGGTCTTCTACGAGAAGCGCCGCCAGACCCACCCCGACGACATCCGGGTGTACTTGGGGCTCGGATACGTGGCGCGGGAGTCCGATGACTGGGAAGGAGCGCTCCGGTACTTCCTGGAGGGCCTCCGGATCGACCCCAGGAATCCCGACGTGATGGCGGGGCTGTTTCAGGCCTACTCGGAGCTCGATCGTTGGGATGAGGCGGAGAACGTCCTCATCACGTGGCTGAAGCACTTCCCGGACGACAAGTCCGCCCGGGACATGCTGCAGAACGTGCGAAACTACCGGGCCGAGCTGGCCAATCGCGCCGGTCCCCCGGCGGCGCCGCAGGGCGGAGGAGACGAGAGCAAATGACGGGCAAGCGCGTGGTGGTGACGGGAGCGGCGGGGTTCATCGGTTCCCATCTGTGCGAGCGGCTCCTCGAGCGGGGAGACGACGTGATCGGGATCGACTGTTTCACGGACTACTACCCGCGCGCGCAGAAGGAGCGGAACCTCGAAGGGCTGCAGGGCCGTCCGGGGTTCGAGTTCGTCGAGGGGGATCTCACGCGTCTCGATCTCCCGGATCTGTTCTCCCGCCGCACGATCGTGTATCACCTGGCCGCGCAGGCCGGCGTGCGTGCGAGCTGGGGCTCCGAGTTCGAGACCTACGTGTCGTGCAACATCCGCGCGACCCAGCGCATCCTGGAGGCGCTCAAGGAGCGCTCCGACGTCCGTCTCGTGTTCGCGTCTTCGTCCTCGGTGTACGGCAAGACCACCGTACTGCCCACGCCCGAGGAGATCATCCTCGCGCCGAACTCGCCGTACGGAGCCACGAAGGCGCACTGCGAGCACCTCTGCGCGCTGTACCGCGAGAACTGGGGTCTCGACTACGCCGCGCTCCGCTACTTCACCGTCTACGGGCCGCGGCAGCGCCCCGACATGGGCTTCCACAAGTTCCTCCGGGCGATCATGAGCGGTCAGCCCCTGGACGTGTACGGCGACGGGAGTCAGAGTAGAGACTGCACGTACGTCGGCGACATCGTGGAGGCCACGATCCAGTCGGGCGATACGCGAACGAGCAGTCAGGTTTTCAACGTGGGCGGCGGGTCGCGGAGGTCTCTGCGTGACATCCTGGAGATCATGCAGGAAATCACCGGAACCCGGGCTCAGATCCGCTACACGGACAAGGAGCGGGGCGACGTCCCGCACACGCACGCCGACATCTCGCGGAGTCAGCGCGAGTTCGGCTATAATCCCCGGACTCCGGTCGAGGAGGGCCTCCGGCACGAGGCCGCCTGGCTGGAGCAGCTCCTCCGCCAGGAGGAGTCCCGGACCGAAGCCCAGGCCGGCTGACCGAGGCCCCGCTGTCCTCAGGCGGTCGCCCGGCCGCCGGAGCGAGGGACCGGTTCCGTTCCCGCTCCCGAAGAGAGGCAGCGAGTGAGAGTCTTCATCGTCAATCCGTCCTTCGGGGACGGCTTCGTCAAGACGGCGCGCTGGTTCGCGAAGTCGCGGGGCCGGGTCCAGCGTCATCCGGACTACCTCGCGCGCGCCACGGCCGTGCTCGAGGCGGCCGGCCACGAGTGCAAGTTCCTGGATGCTCAGGCGAAGGACATGCCCCCGCAGGAGACCACGGACGCGATTCGCGCGTTCCGGCCGGATCTCGTGGTGGTGTACGCCACCACGCCCTCGATCCTTTCCGATCTCGAGCATACGCGGCTCGCGCGTGAGGCCACCGGCGGCGCGCTGACCGTGATGGTGGGATCGCACGTATCCGCCGAGCCGGAGGACACGCTCCGCCGCGGGGCGGGTTATCTCGATGCGGTGACACGTCGCGAGTACGACTACACGCTGCGCGAGATCGCGGACCGCGGAACGGTGGAGGGCGTCGCCGGGCTGTCGCGTCTCGCGGACGGCGAAGTCGTGCACGAGGCCGAGCGGCCGATGATCGAGGACATGGACTCGCTGCCGTTCCCGGCGTGGCACCACATCGACATCATGGACTACCACGACGCGGGCAAGCTGTATCCGTTCATCACGCTGATCGGCGGCCGCGGGTGCCCCGCGAAATGCACGTTCTGTCAGCTGCCGCAGGTGATGTACGGGCACCGCTACCGCACGCACTCGCCGGCTCGCGTGCTGGACGAGATCGAGTACGACCTGGATCTGTTCCCGAACCTCCGCGAGGTCATGTTCGAGGACGACACGCTGACGCTGTCCACGCACCAGGATCGCCTGCGTGAGATCTGCCAGGGCATCATCGACCGCGGCCTGAACCGCAAGATCAGCTGGAGCTGCAACGCGCGCCCGGATCTCACGGATCTGGACACGCTGAAGCTCATGAAGGAGTCGGGCGCCCGGATGTTCTGCACCGGCTTCGAGTTCGGAAACGATGAAATGCTCAAGCGCATCAAGAAGGGCATCGGCACGGAGAAGATGCGCGAGTACGCGCAGAACGCGAAGCGCGCCGGCATCCGGATCCACGGCTGCTTCATGATCGGCGGGCCGGGCGAGACCCGCGAAACGGCGATGCAGACGATCCGGTTCGCACAGGAACTGGACATCGACACCTGCCAGTTCACCGGCGTGGCGGCCTACCCCGGCACCTCCTACTACGATTGGGCCAAGCGCAACGGCTACGTCGTCGCCTCCGACTGGGGCGACTGGGTCGACGAGGATCGCGAGCAGCGTGGCGTGGTCGACGTGCCGGGCCTGTCGATGCGCGAGATCGAGGAGCTGGTGGACCTCGGGCTCAAGAGCTTCTACCTGCGTCCCAAGCAGATGAAGACGATCGCGGGGAACATCCGCAACCTGTCCGACGTGAAGACGAAGCTCCACGGCCTCAAGAGCTTCGTGGACTACTTCGGGAAGTCGCGCAAGGCGGCGGGGGAGCGCACTTGAAGATCCTCTTCGTCGACACGCCGCCCACGCTGGACTGGACGCCGGAGTCGCACTTCACGAAGGGCGGCCGACGTTTCCCTGCGCTCTCGGTGACCGGCGAGATCACGTACAGCTACCTCAACCTGCAGGCGGCGGCGATCCTCCGCGAGGCGGGCCACGAGGTCGCGTACATCGATTGCCAGGCCGAGGGCGTGTCGTACGACGAGCTCGTGCCGAAGGTCGTGGCACACGCGGCGGATCTGCTCGTGCTGTACGTGGAGCAGATCAAGATCCACGTCGACAAGGCGCTGGCCGCGGCGGTGAAGGAGAAGACCGACACGCGGGTCGCGTTCGTGGGACCGTTCGTCACGCCGCTCGGCACCCAGGTCGTGCGCGACACCCCGTGCGTCGACGTGGCGCTGCGAGGCGAGTACGACGAATCGTTGCGCGAGCTCGTGGACGCGATGGCCACCGGGGGGGACTGGCGCGCGATCGAAGGCAGCTCGGTGCGCCATGAGGACGGCCGCGTCGAGGAGGTCGGCGGGTACCGACACGTGGCGGACCTGGACGCGTTGCCGTTCCCGGCCTACGACCTGATCGATTTCTCCAAGTACCACGAGAGCGTGTTCCGCCGGAAGCCGGCGGCCACCATGATCACGAGTCGCGGCTGCCCCTACCAGTGCATCTACTGCTGGTTCCCGCAGACGATCTACGGGCACAAGTGGCGCTACCAGTCCGCCGAGCGCGTCGTGGCGGAGATGGAGCACCTCCATCGTGAGTTCGGAGTTCGCGAGATCCGGGTGGACGACGACATCTTCGAGCTGAACCGCGAGCGCGTGATGCAGGTCTGCCGTCTGCTCCAGGAGAAGAACCTGGACCTGACGTGGTCTCCGCAGTGCCGCCCGGACCGCATGGACCTCGATCTCCTGAAGGAGATGAAGAAGGCGGGCTGCTCGCGCATCCTCTACGGCTGCGAGAGCGCGAACCAGGACATCCTCGACAAGATGAAGAAGAACATCAAGGTCGAGGCGATCGAGAACGCCACGCGCTGGACCAAGGAAGCGGGCATCGACGTCCACAACTGCTTCATCCTCGGTTTCCCCTGGGACACGCAGGACACCGTGGAGCGGACGATCGAGTACGCGTACAACCTGAACGCGGAGTTCTGCCAGTTCGGGATCGCGACGCCGCTGCCGGGCACGCGGCTCCTCGCCGAGGTCGAGAAGGAAGGCGCGCTCGTCTCCGGCGAGGACTGGTCGCAGCACGACGGTTTCTCGAAGGCGGCCGTGAGCTACGAGAAGAACGGGAACGGCGGCCTCACGCAGGATCAGATCGAGGACTACGCCACGCGCGCCTACCGCGAGTACTACCTCCGTCCGCAGTACATCGGCCTGATGGTCAAGCGCGCGTTCCGCTCGCGCGACGACTTCGCGCAGACCTGGCGCCTCGGCAAGGCGTTCCTCCGCCGGAAGGCGCTCGGCTGGATCTGAGGCTCGATCAGTCGGATTCCTCGCGGCCCGACCTCGCCGTCTCGCGGCCCGCGAGCGCCGGGGCGACCACCGCCAGCGCCGCGCCGCACCCCAGCGACAGCGCCGTGTGGAAGAGCGCGAGCGAGAACCCGCGCGCGAGCGGCACGCCGAGCCCGCCCAGCACGAGCGCGCTGATTCC
>JAGQIB010000071.1 GCA_020431545.1 Gemmatimonadota bacterium | reverse complement strand
ACCGCGTGTCACGACCACGACGGCCCGAGCGTCGCGCATGATGGCCTGCGGCTCGACCGCGCGATCGCGGCGATCCTCGGCGAGGTGGATCTCGACTCCACCCTCGTGGTCCTGCTCGCGGACCACGCCACCGACAGTCCCGCGTTCCTCGAGTGGGCGCATCCGGAGAGCCTCGACGTGGTGAGCATGTCGGTCGAGCGCATGGAGACCCGCATCTTCTCGGGCCCGTGGCGCGGCACGCCGCGCGCGCTGGAAGCGAAGGCGTTGCCGGTGCTGGACGAGGGCGCGCGGCAGACCGGGCTCACCTCCGGCGACATCGACCGCCTGCTCGTGGCGGAGAGCGGCTACGACCGGCGCACCGCGCTCGGCGACGCGATCTCGCGTCGGCTCGGCATCTCGTTCATCGCGTACGAGGACCACCTCGCGTCGAGCCAGGTGCACGGGCACACGGGCGAGCTCGTGCCGATCCGCGCGTGGGGGCGCGGCGCGGAGGCCGTCCTCGGCATCCACCGGCACGACGAGATCGGCCGCTGGCTGCGCGAGGTGCTGGAGGTCGGCGGCGCGGCGGAGGCGGGGGGCGACCCGGCGACGGCGGCGGACTCCGCGGCGGCGGCCGGCAGCCGGTCCGATTGACACCGCTCGAGCCGCCGGTTAGGGTCTCGGCCCCGCAACCCCGCTCGCATTCCCGGAGGCCTCGAATGCACCGCCGAATCCCGCTCTACTCGTGTCTCGTCGGCGTGCTCTGGCTCGGCGCGTGCGCCGACGACGAGCGCAACGTCTTCGACGCCGCGGCCGACTTCGAGGCGCCGCAGCTCACGAGCTTCTCCGTCTCCACGCGCGCCGACGGGACCGTCGTGGCGAGCTGGGAGGCGAGCGAGCCCGTGCACGCGGTCGTGGAGTGGGGAAGCACGGCGGACGCGCTCCACCAGCATTCGTACTCCATCGGACGCGCGTACGAGACGTCGGGTTCGGTCCGGCTGCTCGCGCCCGCCTCCGCCACGGAGTACGCGTACGCGGTGCGGCTCACGGACCGCGCGGGGAACGAGGCCTCCCAGTTCGTGGAGAGCACGCCCACGTTCACCACCGAAGACGTCGTCACCGAACCCCTGTTCGAGTTCGTGATGATCGACGTGGGCTGGGGCGATGCGCTGTACCTCGAGTCGCCGGACGGCCGCAAGATCCTGGTCGACGCGGGCCACCCGCAGGACGGCCAGATCGTCCGCGAGTTCTTCGCGTCGCGCGGCATCACGCACCTGGACGTGGCGTCCATGACCCACGTCCACAACGATCACATCGGCGGCTACTACGGCGACGACTTCTCCGGCCGCCCCGGCGTGTTCAACGCGCGCGGCCAGGGCGCGGACATCCCCGCGACGTACTTCCTCGACATCCTGAACAAGACGCCGAACACCACCGAGAACCCGTACGCCGACCTCCAGGCCGAGGTGCAGCGCCTGTCCACGATGACGCCGCTCTACCTCGAGACGGGCGCGAGCTCCTCGAGCTTCGAGGTGCCCGAGGCACTGAACTGGGGCGCCGGCGTGCAGGTGGACTTGCTCGCGGCCGGGCGGAAGGACTTCCTGTACCCGAACGGTGCCCCGCCGGACCTCGGCAGCGTGCAGAACAACGATTCCATGATCTGGCGCGTGCAGTACGGCGCCTTCGTGCTGCTCCTCATGGGCGACGGCGAGTTCGCCACCGAGCAGTTCCTCGAGGATCACTGGCCGCACGAGTTCCTGCAGGCCACCGTCCACAAGCTCGGGCACCACGGCTCGAACGACGCGAACAGCGAGCGCTTCCTCGCGATCACGTCGCCGCAGGTGGCGCTCGTGACGAATTCCGTGCTCGAGAACCCGGGCGTGATGCACCCCTACGTGCTGGAGCGCGTGCGCAACCTCGGCGCGGACTACTACGCGTCCGACCGCGCGATCCCGAACCGCGATCGCGCGCTGCCCGGCGTGCGCGGGGACATCCACATCTACACGGATGGGGAGTGCTTCACGGTGTCGGCGCAGCGGATCCGGTTCGAGTAGACGGCTACCGCCCCCCGAACCTCGCCATCGCCTCCTCCGCCGGCTCGAAGTGGGACAGCTCCATCGTGAACACGCCGCGCCCGCGCGTGACGTTGCGGAGGTCCGTGGCGTACCCGAACATCCGCGAGAGCGGCACCGTGGCGCGCGTGCGCTCGATGCGGTCGCGGGACTCCATGCCGAGGATCTGCGCGCGGCGGGAGTTGAGGTCCTTCAGGGCCTCGCCCGCGTACTCCTCCGGCACCAGCACCTCCACTGACACGACGGGCTCCAGCAGAAGCGGGCCGCCGGCGCGCGCGGCGAGGCGGAAGGCGTCGGCGGCGGCGCTGCGGACGGCGAGGTCGGTCGCCGTGGCCTCGGGCAGGAGCACGCCGGTGACCCGGACCACGATGTCGATGAGCGCGTAGCCCGCGAACGGACCGGAGCTCATCGCCTCGCGGCACGCGGCCTCGATGAGCGCGCGCGCGTGCGCCGGCACGTCGGTCTCCGTTCCGAACTCGAAGCCCACGTTGCGGGGACCCGGCTCGAGCCGCAGCGTGACCTCGGCGTGGTTCAGCTTGTCCGCGATCTCGCGCTCGAACCGGCCCGTCGCGGTACCCGCCGCCGCGATGCTCTCGCGGTAGGCGACCTGCGGGTTCCCGATCTTGGCCTCGAGCTTGAACTCGCGCACGAGTCGCTCCACGAGCACCTGCAGGTGCAGTTCGCCCATGCCGGAGATGATCTTCTGGCCGGTGTCGGGGTCGTCGCGCACGGTGAAGGTCGGGTCCTCCACGGCGAGCTCCCCGAGCGCGCGCTCGAGCTCGGGCAGATCGGCCTGGCTGCGCGGCTCGATCGCCGCCGAGATCACCGGGGCGGGGAACGCGATCGGCTCCAGCAGGATCGGCGGGTCGCCGGCGCACAGCGTGTCGCCGGTCACGGTGCGCTTGGGTCCCACGAGCGCCACGATGTCGCCCGCGATCGCGGCGTCCAGCGCCTCCTTGCGGTTCGCGTGCATGCGGTAGATGCGCGTGATGCGCTCCTCGAGATTCTGATCCGGGTTGTGGACCCGGTCTCCCTTGTGCAGGGTGCCGGCGTACACGCGGGCGTAATAGAGGCGGCTGCGTGACTCGTCGTTCATCACCTTGAACACGAGCGCGGCGAGCGGCAGCGACGGGTTCGGCTGGCGCTTCAGCGTCTCCTCGGTGCCCGGACGGATCCCTTCCACCGGCGGCACGTCGAGCGGGGAGGGGAGGAAGTCCACGATCGCGTCGAGCACGCGTCGCACGCCGCGGTTCTTGAGCGACGTGCCGGCGAGAACGGGGTGGACCTGGCCACCGAGCACGGCGCGCCGGAGGGCCGCCACCGCGACGTCGCGTTCGAAGCTGCCCGTCTCCAGGAACTGCTCCACGAGGGAGTCGTCGTCCAAGGACTCCACGAGTCGCTCGCGCGCGGCGGCGGCGAGTTCGCGCCATTCCTCCGGGATCTCGGATTCCGCCGGCTCGTCCGTGTCGCCGGCTCCCGTCCAGTCCAGCAGGCGGTTGCCGAGCACGTCGATCGCGCGCGGGTAGTTCTCCTCGCGGCCCACGGGCACGAGGATCGGCACGAACGTCCCGGAGAGCTTCTCCTCGAGGTCGCGCACGGCGCGGTCGAAGTCGGCGCCGAGGCGATCGAGCTTGTTCACGAACACGATCCGGGGCACGCGGTAGTCCGTGGCCTGGTGCCAGACCTTCTCGGACTGCGGCTCCACGCCGCCCACGCCGCAGATCACGACCACGGCGCCGTCCAGCACGCGCAGCGAACGCTGCACCTCCGCCGTGAAGTCCACGTGGCCCGGCGTGTCCACGATGTTGAGCACGTGATCGCGCCAGGTCGTGGTGGTCGCGGCCGACGTGATCGTGATGCCGCGCTCGCGCTCCTGGTCCATCCAGTCCATGGTGGCCGTGCCGGAGTCGACCTCGCCGATCTTGTGGGAAGATCCGGTGAAGAACAGGATCCGCTCGGTGGTCGTGGTCTTGCCCGCGTCGATGTGCGCGATGATGCCGAGGTTGCGGAGCCGGGCGATCTTTTCCTTCATGGCGCATGGGCCTCCATCGGGCTCCGCACGCTATCACCGCGGCGACGGATCGACAATCGCGCGTCCCCCGGCGGAAGGTCCGCCGCCGCGTCTCGGCCGCGGCAACCGCCGTGTTCCGAACACGTTCGGCCGACCGTCCGGGCTCGGTTGACACCCCCCGCGGCCCCGCCTATTCTGCCGTCCCGTTTTTCCGCCCTCTTCCGGAAGGTGCGTCGTGCCGGACCGCGAGCCGGTCAGTCCCCTGCAGCGCGGTCGATGGGGCCCCTGGATGCCCTGGCTGTTCCTCGCGCCGGCCGCGCTGATCATCTTCACCTTCCGGATCCTGCCGATCGTGAGCGCGCTCGGCGTCTCGTTCTTCGACGCGTCGTTCGGCAAGGTCCGCGGCTTCGTGGGGCTCGCGCAGTACCAGAAGTTGTTCGCGGATCCGGACTTCTGGCAGAGCATGGGCAACACGCTGTGGTTCGTGGCGGGCTCCGTGCCGCTCTCGGTCGGCACGTCGCTGCTGTTCGCGATGATGCTGCGGCGGGGCGTGCGCTTCCTCGGTCTGTACCGCACGATCTACTTCCTGCCGGTGGTGACGTCGTTCGTGGCCGTGTCCATGGTGTGGAAGCTGATCTTCCACGAGGACGTGGGGCTCGCGAACTCCGTGCTGCGGGTCTTCGGCGGCCACGGGCTCCACTGGCTGAGCGAGAGCACCGGGATCTTCGAGCTCGCGCTCGCCCGCTTCGGCGTGGACCTGCCGACGTGGGCGGAGGGGCCGAGCCTCGCGCTCGTGTGCGTGATCATCGTGTCCGCGTGGCGCGGCATCGGCTACAACGTGGTGATCTTCCTGGCCGGTCTCCAGAACATCCCGGAGCACTACTACGAGGCGGCGCGCATCGACGGCGCCGGCCGGTTCGGCATCTTCCGCAACGTCACCTGGCCGCTGCTGACCCCCACGACGTTCTACGTGGTGGTCATGACCATGATCCTCTCGTTCCAGGTCTTCGCGCCCATCTACCTGATGACCGGTCCGCCGGTGGGCGGTCCGCTCGGGACCACGAGCGTGATCGTGTACTACCTGTTCGAGAAGGGCTTCGACGCCGGCGGGAACATGGGCTACGCGTCGGCGGTGGCGCTCGTGCTGTTCGCGATCATCCTGGCGCTCACGCTGTTCCAGCGGAAGGTCGTGGAGAAGCGGGTGCACTATGCGTAGCGCGGGAGGTTCCGGGCGATGAAGTCGCTGCGCCGGAACTGGGCGGTCCACCTGATGCTGGTGGTGGGAGCGATCTCGTTCCTGCTGCCGTTCTACTGGATGCTGAACACGTCGCTCAAGGGGCCGACCGAGCTCGCGCTCTCACCTCCGAGCTGGTGGCCCGCGATGCCGCGGTTCGAGAACTACCCCGACGCCTGGCACGCCGTGCCGTTCCCGCGCTACTTCCTGAACACGATCCTCGTGGCCGGGAGCATCGTGGTCGGCGTGGTCGTGACGTCGGGGCTGTCCGCGTTCGCGTTCTCGTTCTTCCGGTTCCGCGGCCGCGAGGGGATGTTCAACACGTTCCTGTCCACGATGATGGTGCCGGAGCCGGTGTACATCATCTCGTCGTACATCCTGCTGTTCAACCTGCCGGGCGGTGGCCGCGACGGCTGGATCGACAACTACTCCGCGCTGATCGTGCCGTGGCTCGCGCACGTGTTCTCGATCTTCCTGCTGCGCCAGCACTTCCTGTCGTTCCCGCCGGATCTCGTGGACGCGGCCGTGATCGACGGCTGCGGCCCCGTGCGGTTCCTGTTCTCGATGGTGCTGCCGCTCTCGAAGGCCGCGCTCACCACGGTGTGCCTGTTCACGTTCATCAACACGTGGAACAGCTTCCTGTGGCCGCTCGTGATGACGAACTCGGATTCGATCCGCCCGATCCAGGTCGGCCTGGCGTTCTTCGCCTCGGAACAGGGGACGGAGCACGGGTTGATGATGGCGGCGGCGGTGTTCTCGATCGCGCCGCTCCTGATCGCGTACTTTTTCGCGCAGAAGCAGATCATCGAGAGCCTGACCCACACCGGGCTGAAGGGGTGACCATGAAGAAACTCGCAGCGATCCTGGCGTTCGCCGCGCTCGCGATCGCGGGCTGTGGCGGCGGGGGCTCGGATTCCTCGAACGAGCCGATCCGGTTCTGGCACGCGATGGGCGGCCCGCTCGGCTCCGCGCTGGATGAGCTGGTGGGCGAGTACTCCATCACCCACGCGCCGATCGAGAGCGTCTCGATGGGCAAGTACGAGGCGCTGTCGCAGAAGATCATGGCCGCCGTCGCCGCCGGCGGTCCGCCGGATCTCGCGCAGTGCTACGAGGCGTGGGCGGCGAACCTGATCGAGAACGGATCGCTCGCTCCGATCAGCGGCTTCCTCGCGGGTCCGAAGGGCCTGTCCGAGGAGGAGATGGCGGATTTCTGGCCGATCTTCCTGGAGGCGTCCACGCACCAGGGCCAGCTGTGGACGTTCCCGTTCAACAAGTCCGTGCGGTGCCTGTACTACAACAAGGACATGTTCCGGGCGGCGGGGCTCGATCCGGAACGTCCGCCGCGGACCTGGGACGAGTACCGCGACTACGCGCGCAAGCTCACGATCGACGCGGACGGCGACGGTCGCCCCGAGCAGTACGGCTTCGCCAGCCAGATCACCGCCTCGATGTTCGAGAACCTGCTCGTGCAGAACGGCGGATCGCTCCTGAACGCCGACGAGACGGCGGTCGCGTTCGATTCGCCGGAGGGGATCGAGGCGCTCGAGTTCATGACCGACCTGCTCGTGCGAGACGGAACGTCGCGCGTGTCGCAGGGCTTCGAGTACCAGAACGAGTTCCTCGGCGGGCGCGTCGCGATGATCGAGGGCAGCTCGGTGACGCTCGCGTTCCTCGGCGGGAAGTACACGTTCGAGCTCGGGATCGCGCCGCTGCCGGCCGGCAAGGTCGACGCGCAGCTCGTGGCCGGCACGGACGTCGTCGTCTTCAAGACGAGTCCGGAACGCGAGGCGGAAGCTTGGGCTTTCGTCAAGTGGTTCACGGAACCGGCCCAGACGGCCCGCTGGGCCGCCGCCACGGGATATCTGCCGGTCCGAAAATCGGCGATGACGCATCCGGCGTTGCAGGCGAAGATGTCCGACCACCCGGGACTGCGCGAAGCGTACGCGCAGCTCGAGCGGGCGGTCGCGCAGCCGAAGGCGCGCGGCTGGTACGAAGGGCGCACGATCCTCGAGCGCGACGCGATCGAGCCGGTCCTGCGCGGCAAGGCGGAACCGGCCGACGCGTTGCGCGCGGCGGCGGCGAAGGCGAACGAGGCGCTGGCCGAGAGCTAGCGATCACGGGACCCCGAGGCGGGGTCCGGCACGAAACGAGGCGGGAGTTTCGGCTCCGCCTCCCGAAGGGTGAATCGGAAGGGTGAAGAAGATGGCGGACGAACCCCTGGGGTCGTCGTCCGCGCGCGGGGAAGGGAAGCGGCGGGGCGGGGAAGAAGCGCGCCGGTTGACGGTCCGGGAAAACACGTGCTACACGGATCTGCTCGGCTCCCGGCCGGGCGAGTGCTTCCCAACCTCTCGCCGATCCCAGGGATCGGCCCGGAGTCGCATCTTGCCGCGTGTCTTCGCCCGCCGGGCGGCGCTCGTCGCCGCCGCGCTGGGAGTCCTCTCCCTGCTCCCGGATCGCGCGCTCGCCGTGGATCACCTGCTGATCACGGAGTTCGCGAACACGCCGACCGCGGGCGAGTTCGTGGAGATCTTCAATCCCACCGGCGACACGATCCTGCTCGACGATTTCTACCTGACCGACATGGTGTTCTACGGGAACGCCACCGGCACGCCGCCCTTCGACAATCCCGGCAACTACTGGCACCTCGCCGACGGCTCGCTCTCCACCGACGGTTTCGACTTCTGCGTGAAGTTCCCGGACGGGACCACCATGACGCCGGGGCAGACCCTCGTGGTCTCGATCTCGGACGGGGCCGGCTGCTCCGCGTCGTGGGGCGGAGCGCCCGTCGATTTCCAGCTGCCGCGCGGCACGCCTCCGTCCGTGACGGAGATGGTCGACGCCGGCCTCCTGCACCTCGGCCGCTCGACGGTCGGAGCCAGCGCCGGGCTCACGAACGGTCGCGAGGTTCTGATTCTGTTCCGCTGGGACGGCGACTCGGAACTCGTCGAAGACGTCGACATCGTGCAGTGGAGCGATTCCGGACCGGTCGGCACGGGGAACAACACGATCTCACCGTGCAAGACCGGCATCACCGTGGGCGCGTCGACGTATCGCGACGATACGCTCCCGGGCCAGCAAGAGGTCGTCCTCCCGCACGAGTTCGGTTTCACGAACTCCCGTTTCGCCTACGAGGAAACGGGGGAGACGCTCACCGGCGGCAACGGCGTCACCGGGCACGACGAGACGAGCGAGCCGTACTCCACGACCTGGGTGCGCAGCTCCCCGGCCACGCCGGGTTCGCCCGGTCCGTACGGTCCACCCGTGATCACCGCCGCCGAAGCGACCGCCGTGGATCGGATCCGCGTGACGTTCTCGTCGCCGCTGGACGCTGCAACCGCGACCGAGGTCACGAGCTTCCAGCTGACGCTGGTCCGCCTCGCGTCCGGCGCGCCACTGACCGCGCCCGTCGCGCTGTCCCGCGCCGTGCTCGACGCGTCCACCGAGAATCGCGTGGTGGAGCTCTGGACCGCGGATCTCCAGCCGGAGGCGTACTATGAAGTGCGCATCACGGCGGACCTGCTGTCCGAGGACGGACGCGCGTCGGTGCCCGCCGGTACGCGCGTGTTTCTCTACGGATTCCGTGACAGCCCCGTCCTCGTGCTGGACGTGCCGCGCGCGCCCTACGTGCCCGCCGTGGATGGGGACCTGCACTTCTCGTACCGCGCGCCGCAGGGACAGGAGGTCGTCATCCGGATCCTCGATTTCGAGGGACGGGAGGTGATCCACTTCCGCGACGAGTCTCCCAGCGGCGGGATCCAGGCGCTGTACTGGGGCGGCCGCGATCGACTCGGCCAGCGCGTGCGGGCCGGGGTCTACTACATGCACATGGAAGTGCCGGGCTCGGGTCGTCGCGCGGTGGAGCCGCTCGTGATCGGCGCGCCGGGATCGGAGGTCGGACGATGAGGCGTCTCTCGCTCGCGGTCCTCGCGCTGTTCGCCCTGCCGCTCGCCGCGCGCGAGCTGCCGCAGGATCTCTCGGCGTACAATCCGTTCGCTCCCGAGGGACCGCCGGTCGTTCTCGGCGGCGTCACGCCGATCTCCGGTGTCAACGCGAACGCCGCGAACGGATTCGCGCAGATCGGCGAGTTCGCGTTCGTGAAGATCCGCGGTGTGGCCCAGAGCGCCACGGGGGATCTCGATCCCTACGACGCGGGTAGCCCCTCGACCTGGTTCTACGTGAACGACGGCACCGGCGGCGTGGCGATCGCGCAGAGCGGCGGCGTCGTCCGTTCCGTGGCGACCGGCGATTCCGTGGAGGTCGAGACGTTCGTGTTCACGCAGCGGCAGAGCCCGCTGCGTGGTACCCGCGCGATCGATCACGGCGCGGTGTTCCCGGGCACGATCACGATCCTGGCCACGAATCGACCGCTCACCCCGGCCGTCGCCCACACCGCGGCCGAGATCGTGGCGAACGGCGATTCCTACGAAGGCTCGCTCGTCACCGTTTCCGGACTGACGCTCGTGAATCCGGCGCAGTGGCCGGCGGTCGGGGCGTCGGCGTTCGTGGACGTGACGGACGGAACCACGACGTTCCGTGCGTACGTGGACGATGAAACCGACATCGCCCAGAACTCGCCGCCCGCCGGCGCGTTCGACCTCACCGGCTTCGTTGCGCAGCACGACGCGGCCGCGCCGGAGACCGGACCGTTCACGACCGGGCACTTCCTCTACCCGCGGGGCATCGCGGACTTCGCCCAGGGCGACGGCTCCGGCACCGCGACCGTCACGCCGACGTTTGCCCTGACCGGCGCCACGGGCCAGACCGTCACGACCACCGTGACCGGCCAGGACGTTTCGCTGGAGACGATCGAGATCGTGATCCCGGCCACCTGGACCTGGGACACGCCGGGCGATCTCACGCTCTCCGGCCCGGGCTTCGCCGGCGCGAGCGGCTCGTTCCGGATCGACGGAGCGAACCACGTCGCGGTCGTGTCGAACGCGGCGGTCACGGCCTCGAGTTCCGGCACGCTCGCGATCGGCTCGCTCACCGCGCCCGCCGACGTGGAGACCTCGACGTTCGTCGTCCGCACGGCGACTCCCGGCGGCACGCCGACGCCGATCACCGCGTCTCCCCAGATCACGGTGGTGGAGGCCGCACAGCCGGGCGACATCGTGATCAACGAGCTGTATCCGGTCACCATCACGCTGGATCAGGGCATCGAGCGCTCCGAGTTCATCGAGCTCCACAACGTGTCCGGCGTGGACCTCTCGATCGACGGCTGGACGCTGCAGGACGTGGGTCGCGTGGCCGGCTGCGGGTTCGGGGCGCGATGGGCATTCCCGTCCGGCACCATGATCCCGGCCGACGGCTACGCGGTCGTGTGCCGCAACTCGCGGGACGCGAGCAACGGCGCCGGCTTCCTCGTGGACTTCCCCTCGTTCCCGGCCACCGTGCCGCTGTTCGAGATGTACGACTCGGTCGGGTACGCGTCCGCGGTCGATGACCCGAGCACGCCGAACATGATCCTCCGGGATCCGTCGGCCACGAACGACCAGATCGTGCTGCTCGGCGGCGCGAACACGAACGTCGGCCAGTGCGAGACCGATGCGGTGCCGGACGTCGAGTTCCCGTTCTTCGAGCGCATCCTGCTGCGCGACGCGCTCGGCAATCCGATCGATCTCGCGGAGTACCGCGAGCTCGGCCCCTGCGACGAGTTCGACTGCGGCGACGGTCTCTCGTCGCCCGGCGACGCCTACCCGTACGGACCTCCTGGCTACCGGCACACGCTCGGCCGCGACGCGACGTCGACCGACACGGACATCTCGCGTGACGACTTCTTCCCGTCCTCGCAGCCGACCCCGGGTCTCGCGAACGTGCCGGGGGATACGGTGCCGCCCACGATCGCCTCCGCCTCGGCGCTGTCTTCGGTGCAGATCCAGGTGGAGTACTCGGAGATCGTGGACGAGGCGTCGGCCCTCGATCCGGCGAACTACGAGGTGATCGTGAACGGCGAGTCGTACGCCGTGGTCACCGTCGTCGCGTCGCCGGTGAAGTTCGCGACGGACGGCACGGTCACGGCGACACCGCAGCGCATGTTCTTCCTCTCGGTGGCGCAGCTCCCCACCGGCGTCGCCGGGACTCTCCGCATCCAGGGCGTCCGCGACCTCGTGATCGGCGGCCTCGGCGGCAACGAGATCGACGACACCGCGTCCGTCGCGATCGAGCCGAACGCGGCCGCGATCTGTCGCATCCAGGAGTTCGACGAGCAGGGCTTCTCGCCGGCCGTCGGCGACACGGTGGTGTGCGCCGGCTGGGTCACGCTGGGCGACATTCCGCCCGTCGAGGTGGGAGACCTGCTTCCCGTCGATCGGCTCTCGATCTGGGTGCAGGAACCCGGCGGCTGCGGCGTGAACGTGTTCGCGTTCCTTCCGGATGACCCCGTCGACATCGAGGCGGACTTCGGCGCCGTGCGCCGGTTCGGCGTGCTCGTGAACGACTTCGTGCAGATCCGCGGCACGGTCACCGAGTTCATCTCGTCCAGCTCCGGCTCCGGCGCCGTGACCGAGATCGCGCTGCTGTCGGGCGCGGCTCCCTACCGCCTGCTCGCGCGCGGCCTGGACGGCCCGGCGCCGCTGCGCGTGTCCACCACGGACGCGAACGACGAACGGCTCGAGGGCCTGCTCATTCGCACCGAGGGCACCGTGATCAACCAGAACTCCCTCGCGGCCTGGATCGACGACGGCTCGGGCTCCGTGCAGGTGTTCCAGAACTTCGGAAGCATCGACCTCACGCGCTTCGTGGTCGGCGATCGTCTCGACGTGACCGGCGTGATCACGCAGTTCGACTCGAACCCGCCGTACCTGCAGGGCTACGAGCTCGTGCCGCAGAATCAGGAAGCGGTCTTCACGGTGGACGGCGGCTTCGCGTCCGGCGGCCCCTCCGTCACCGTGGACAAGGCGGTGCTCGTGCCGACGCTCGGCGAGACCATCCACATCGAGACGGTCGCGCCGCAACGCTCCAAGCTCATCGTGGAGATCTTCGACCCGACGGGGCGTCGTATCCACGTTCTGTACGACGGGATCGGACTCGGCACGGTCGGGTTCGATTGGGACGGTCGCGACCAGCGTGGCGCGCCCGTTCACCCGGGCGTGTACCTGTGTCGGGTTCGTTCCGTCGCGCTCGACGGCGGTCCCGTTCAGAACCACACCGCGCCGATCGTCGTGGGCCTTCGTCTGAACGGAGGCTCTCGATGAGCGGCGACCACGGAGGTGTAACGGTGAGAGTTGCGCGGATCCCGGTCGTCGTCGCCGCCTGGATTCTCCTGGCGGCGGCTCCGGCCCGGGCGATCTTCGATGATCTCGAGTTCAGTCCCCGCGCGCGCGCGCTCGGGGGTTCCTACGCGGCGCTGTCGGACGACGCGTCGGCACTGTTCTACAACCCGGCCGGACTCGTGGAGATCACGGGGCACGATCTGCAGGGTGCGACCTTCCAGCCCTGGAACCTCGGCTTCGTGCGCGCGAACGCGCTCTCGTACGCCGTGCCGGCCGGATCGTGGGGCACGTTCGCGGTCGGGTACGCGGACTTCCGCGCGGAGAACGACGGCACCGTGCTCTCGATCGAGCGCACGGTCGCGATCGGCCAGGGCTTCCAGCTCATGGAAGACCTGTCCTCGAGCCTGGCGTTCGGCTACGTTGCGAACCTCTACAACCTGGACTACCCCACGCGCTCCGTGACCGGCGTGGATCTCGGCTCGCAGACGACGTTCGGACTCGACGTCGGCTTCCTCGCGCGCCTCCACTCGCGCACGACGGCCGGCGTGTTCATCAAGAACGTGAACAACCCGTCGATGGGCGACTACGAGACGACCGACCTGCGGCAGCGGGTTTCCGGCGGCATCGCGTACACGCCGTACGCCGGGGTGATCACGACGATCGAGCTGGAGAAGGAAGTCGGCGAGGACGTCCAGATCCACGGCGGCCTCGAGGCCCAGGTCACGGACCCGCTGTACCTGCGTTTCGGCGCCCAGTCCAAGCCGAACCTGTTCGACGTGGGAGTCGGCCTCGTGTGGCGACAGGTGCGCGTGGATCTCACGTACACGCACCACCCGATCCTCGACGGCACGTTCCGCTACGGCCTCCGGCTGAGTTTGTAGGGGGGAGGCCATGCGGAATCTCGTCTGGACGATCGCCCTTCTCGTCTCCGGACTCGTGGTCTCGGCCACGGCGCCGGCGGCGGAGACGGAGCCGATCGATCTGAACGCCGCCACCCTGGCGGAGATCCAGGCGCTCCCCGTGTCCCGGACGCTGGCGCGCGCGATCTGGGAGCACCGTCAGTACGTCGACTGGTACTTCGACGTCACGGATCTGGTGGATGTACCCGGGATGACACCGGAAGACCTCGCGGTCCTGCGGCCGCTCGTGCGCATCGTCCCCGTGACGATCGACGAGGAGGATCAGCGCAAGGACGATCTCTTCTACAAGTTCGAGTGGTGGGAGGGCGCCGAGGGGACGGACGAAGCGCTGGTGGAGCTGTACAAGGACCTCGCGCTGTACCCCGTGAACGTCAACCGGGCGCGGATCGTGGATCTGCAGAACCTGCAGAACGTCTCGCCGATCGACGCGGTGGCGATCGAGAAGCACCGCCTCCGGGTGGGGGAGATCGCGAACACGAGCGCGCTCCGGCGCGCCGACGGCCTGTCCGGCTGGGGCTACTCGAACGCGCGCACGTTCCTCTCCTACACGGATCCGGAGGAGATCGACGACTCGTTCCACGGCGCGTGGTCCCTGCGCCTCGACACGAGCCCGTGGTTCACGGAGACCGATGACCTGCTCCGCGACGACCGCGATCCGCAGCAGGGCACGAACGACAACTGGTTCGACCGACTCGACCTCGAGGATCCGGATCCGGCGATCTACCAGAAGCTCCGCATCCGCCGCGGTCGCAATCTCGAGGCGGGCGGCGAGATGAACCGAGCGCTCGGGAGCCAGCAGACGCTCGACTCCGTGAAGGGCTACGTGTCCGTGCAGGATCTGGAGCTCGGACCGGTCGCGGTGGACAAGCTCCTCGTGGGCTCGTTCTCGATCTCCTGGGGCCAGGGCGTGGTCATGGAGAACACCGACTTCCGGAGCTCGCGCAAGAGCGGGTACGGATTCGGGAAGCGCTACGACGGCATCCTCGGTGACCTCTCGCGCGGCCAGGAGTACGAGCTCCGGGGCATCGCGAGCGAAGCCCGCCTCGGACCCGTGCGCGCGCTCGGCTTCTTCTCCGACGTGGATCGCGACGCCGTGCTGAACGCCGACGGTTCCGTCAATCGCCTCATCCGTCTCGACCCGCGGGTGACGAACGATCAGCTGGAGGAGGCCGGGCTTCGTCCGATGATCGATCAGCTTCACGAGCGCACCTGGGGCGGCAACGTCCGCGTGGAGTCCGGCGGCAACTGGATCGGCGTGGGGGGCTACGAGAGTCGCTACGACCGGTTCTTCGATCCGAAGTGGGATCCCCGCGACCCCACGGACAAGAATCCGCTCGTGGCCGACGACGACGAGGACAACCTCGTGGCGCAGGACAACGAGTACTTCGCGTCCTACAAGAGTCCGGGGAAGTACCGTCGCGTCTACGGGGCGGACTTCCAGTACGTGCTCGAGAACCTCGCGCTGCAGGGCGAGTACGCGGAGCTCGACCTGGGGAAGAACCCGCTGAAGATCGGATCGAATCCCTCGGCACTCGTGCTGAACGCGTTCCTCCAGTACGAGAACCTGAACTTCCTCGTGCTGTGGCGCGACTACGACCTGGAGTTCGACAACCCGTACCAGCGTTCGTTCTCGAACTACGAGCGCTTCAAGGGCACGGTTCTGGAGGACTACTTCCGGCTGGAGGATCCGCTCTACGGGTTCCTGTACACGAACTCCGTGCAGCCGCAGGCGGAGCGGGGCGTCTACTTCAGCACGCGGTACCGCATGAGCGAGAAGCTCACCGGCATCGTGGAGTGGGACTCCTGGCGGCGACAGGGCGACATGAGCATGTACTACCGCGCGGTGGGACGGCTCGAGTACCGCTTCCTGTTCCCGCTGCGGCTCAAGATCCGGCACAAGCTGCAGAGTCGGGAAGAGGACAACTTCCTCGATGCGTCGATCTTCGAGAACGTCGAGACCCGCATGGACCTCGAGTATCGACTCTCTCGCTTCGACCAGCTGAAGCTGTTCCTCGGGCTGTCGCACACCCAGTGGCCGCCGCGCGGCCGTCTGCAGGGAACGCCCGGCGCGAGCGGCGCCGCGCCGATCCAGGGGAACAACGCGCAGCCCGCGAGCGCGTGGGGAGTGTGGTACACGCACAACTTCCCGTCCGGCCGGATCAAGATCGATGGCGCGTTCATGGCCTACGACGGCTTCCTCTGGTTCTTCGAGAAATCGACGTTCCGCGTGGTGGACGGCAGCGCGTTCCGCTGGTTCGCCGAGATCACGGATCGTCTCTCCGATCGGATGACGGTGCGCTTCCGCTACGGGCGGGAGAACACGCTGCGTAACACGAACATCGACGTGCGGCAGTTCAACGAGCCGGTGCTCGATCCGATCGATGCCGACAACGTGAAACAGGATCGCAGCTGGTTCCGGCTGCAGGCCGACTACAACTTCTGATGCCCGGGAGAACGCCAATGACTCGACTCAGGACTCTCGCGTGGGCGGTCGTGATCGCCGCGGCGGTCGGGGCGCCGGAGGCGCGAGCGCTGACCTTTCTGCAGGCGATGACCGGCGACGAGGCGGCGCCCGTGGATGCCCGCTCGGCCGCGATGGGCCGCTCGCACGGAGCGACGGGCTTCGTGGGCGTGACCGCCTCGATCAATCCGGCGCTGCTCGCGCGGGCCCGCGTGCTGGAGATCACCGCGAGCGGGAACGTGCACCGGATGCAGGAGACGCGTTCGATTCCGGCCTACGACAGCTTCGACGCCTACCTGGTGGAATCGATCTACGCGCTGAACCACATGAGCAGCTCGGACATCTCGTTCGGGGTGGCCGGATCGCCCGACGGCGACGACTTCGGCTCCCGCGTGGGCCTCGGGGTCACTTACGCTCCGATCTGGGATTTCCGGTACGACTACACGGAGCAGATCCGCGACCCGAACGCGTTCACGCAGCCGCGCGACGACCTCCTCGGCCTGAACGACATCCAGTCGGACGGCCGGATCGCGGCGACCAGTCTCGGGGCCGCCCTGCAGGTGTTCGACTGGCTCGACCTGGGCGTGGCGCTGGACGTCGCGCGGGGTCGGCAGCAGCTCCTCACGCGCGAG
>JAGQIB010000070.1 GCA_020431545.1 Gemmatimonadota bacterium | reverse complement strand
GCACGCTCGCCAACTACGCCGACCACCCGAACGTGGGCGCCGTCCTCTTCCTCGACCTCGGCTGCGAGAAGACCAACTACGACATCATGACCCGCTACCTCGAGGGCGAGGAGATCTGCAAGGAGGACCTCAAGCGCTGCTTCATCAAGGCCGTGCTGGACGGCAAGCTGGTGCCGATCCTGTTCACCTCGATGGAGAAGAACATCGGCGCCCATGACGTGCTCGACGCCATCGTCGACTTCTTTCCCAACACCGCCTACCGCGGCAAGGAGAAGGTCTACGAGGATCGCGCCTGCACCCAGGTCAAGGGCGAGGTGGAGATCAGCTTCGACGCTCCCTTCCTCGGTCAGGTCTTCAAGCTGCAGATCGACCGTCACGTCGGCAAGATCGCCTACGTGAAGATCGTCACCGGACACATTCATGCCGGCGACTTCTTCTATCACGCGGAGGGCGGTCGCAAGGAGAAGATGGGGCACATCCTGCTGCCGATGGGCAAGGACCAGGTGACCGGCGACGACGCGGTCGCCGGCGAGATCGTCACCCTCACCAAGATCGACTCGTTGCACATCGGCGACACCATCGCCTCCTACGAGCACTCGGGATATCTGGGCAAGATCTCCTTCCCGAAGCCGATGGCGAGCGTCGCGGTCCGGCCCAAGTCGCGCTCCGACGAGACCAAGATCAGCGAGGCCCTGCACAAGCTGGATGAGGAGATCCCGACCTTCTCGGTCCACCGGGATCCGATCACCAACGAGGCCATCGCCTCGGGCATGAGCAGCCTGCACCTGAACGTCATCTTCCGGCGTCTGCACGACCGCTACGGCATCGACGTCGACCTGGCCCCGGCGCGGATTCCCTACCGTGAGGCGATCACGACCCCGGCCGACGGCCATTACCGGCACAAGAAGCAGACCGGCGGTCGCGGCCAGTTCGCCGACGTCCACCTCCGCATCGAGCCGCTGCCGGAGGGGCAGGGGTTCGAGTTCGTGGACGCGATCGTGGGCGGCGTGATCCCGGGTCGGTTCATCCCCGCGGTGGAGAAGGGCATCCGCGAGGCGATGCCGCGCGGAGCGATCGCGGGCTACTCGATGGTGGACTTCAAGTGCACCTTGTTCGACGGCTCTTACCACGCGGTGGACTCGTCGGAAGCGGCGTTCAAGATCGCGGGATCCATGGCCTACCGCCAGGCGGCCCGCGAGGCGAAGCCCACGATCCTGGAGCCGTACATGGACGTCACCGTGGTGATTCCGCAGGACTACATGGGCGACGTCATGGGCGACGTTTCGCAGCGACGCGGGCGCGTGCAGGGCATGGAGGCCGACGCCGGCGATCAGGTGATCCACGCGCAGATTCCCGCGGCCGAGATGCAGCGCTACGCGATGGATCTTCGCTCGATGACGCAGGGGCGCGGCCGTTTCGAACGCAAGTTCTCGCACTACGAGGAGCTCCCGCGCGAGCTCCAGGAAAAAGTGATCGCGGAGGCGAAAGCCGAGGAGGAGGTCGCGAAGTAGATGTCGGGCCATTCCAAATGGGCGACGATCAAGCGCAAGAAGGCGGTCGTCGACGCGAAACGCGGCAAGATCTTCACCCGGCTGGCACGTGAGATCATTACGGCGGCCCGGTCGGGCGGAGGCGATCCGAGCGCGAATGCGCGACTCCGGACCGCCATCGCCGCGGCGCGGGCGGAAAACATGCCGAACGCGAACATCGACAAGGCGATCAAGCGGGGCACCGGCGAGATCGACGGCGCCGCCTACGAGGAAGTGACCTACGAGGGTTACGGCCCGGGCGGCGTCGCGTTGTTCGTGGACGTTACGACGGACAACCGGAACCGGACCGTGGGCGAGGTGCGCCACGCCCTCACGAAGCACAACGGCTCGCTCGGCGAGAACGGCTGCGTGGCGTGGATGTTCGAGCTCAAGGGCTCGATCGTGATTCCGGCCGAGGGGCTCGCCGAGGACGCGATGATGGAACACGTCGTGGAGTCGGGCGCCGAGGACTTCGCGCCCGAGGGAGAGGGTGAGGACGCGATCTGGCAGGTCACGACCGCACCCGCCGACCTGTTCGCGGTCAAGGAGGCGCTGGAAGCGCGCGGGGTTACCGTCCGCAGCGCCGAGCTCGTGCGCGTCCCGCAGAACACCGTGAAGCTGGAGGGGAAGGACGCGGAGACGATGCTCAAGCTCATGGACGTCCTGGAGGACCTCGACGACGTGCAGCGCGTCTCCGCGAACTTCGACATCCCGGACGAGATCCTGCAGAGCCTCGGAGGCTGACGTTGCTCGTGCTCGGCGTGGACCCCAGTACCGTCGCGACCGGCTGGGGCCTCGTCGACGGGGACTCGCGCGCGGCCCGTGCGGTCGAGTGGGACGTCATCCGTCCTTCGACCCGGCTCGCGCTGCCCGAGCGACTCGCGACGATCTACGAAGCGATCTCCGATCTCCTCGGGCGCAGTCCCGCTCCCGACGTCTGCGTGCTCGAGTCCCCGTTCGTCTCGAAGAACGCGAAGACCGCGCTCGCGCTCGGTCAGGTGCGCGGGGTCGTGGTGCTCGCCGCCGTGCGGCGCGGAATCCCGCTCGCCGAGTACTCGCCGGCCGAGATCAAGCGCGCGACGGTCGGCTACGGTGCGGCGGGCAAGGAGCAGATCGCGGCGATGATCGCGCGCATCCTCGCGATTCGCGAGACACCGCCGTCCGACGCCGCCGACGCGCTGGGCGCCGCCTGGTGTCATCTTTCGCACGCGGCGCGGCCGGCGCGCCCCGCCCCGGTGAGCCCGTGATCCATCACGTGGAAGGCACGCTCGTCGCGGTGCGTCCGGGGAAGGCGATCCTCGAGCTCGGCGGGCTCGGTCTCGAGATCCTGATCACCGAAGGGACGGCCTCGCGACTCGGGCCGGCCGGGCTGCGCGTGCATCTGCTCACGCACCTCGTGGTCCGCGAGGATGCGTGGGTCCTGTTCGGATTCGAGGAGGAAGAGGAGCGCGCGCTGTTCCGGTTGCTGCTCGGCGTGCAGGGAGTCGGGCCCCGGCTCGCGCTCGCGATCCTCTCCGCCCTGGAGCCGGAGCGACTCCGTTCCGCGGTCGCGGAGGGGGACCTCGCGGCGCTCACCGGGGTCACGGGAGTCGGCAAGAAGACCGCGCAGCGAGTGATCGTGGACCTGCGGGACAAGGTCGGCCTCGTGCCCAGCGGAGATGCGGTGCCGGGCGCCGGCACGCCCGTCGGGGCCACCAAGCCGCCCGCGGACGACGTCGTGGACGCTCTCGTGGCGCTCGGATACTCTCGCGGACAGGCGCGCGACGCCGTGGACGTCGCGCGCGGCGCGGCCACCGCCGAGGCCTCGACGGAAGAGGTGCTGCGCGAGGCGCTCCGCCGACTCTGACGCCGACCCGCCTCCCGCGCGCCTTCGTCCGAACGCCGAGCCACCCAACGGAGTGAACATGAGCACCAGGCATTCGGATCCGGCCCTCGCGCCGCAGGAGGCCGACCTCGATCGGGGCCTGCGGCCCACATCGCTCGAGGAGTTCGTCGGGCAGCCACAGCTGCGCGAGCCGTTGCGCATCTTCCTGGATGCCGCCCGCGGGCGCGGGGAGGCGCTCGACCACGTCCTCCTCGTGGGCCCCCCGGGGCTCGGCAAGACCACGCTCGCGCACATCCTCGCCTACGAGGTGGGCGTCGAGGCGCGCGTCACGTCGGGTCCGGTGATCGAGCGGGCCGGGGATCTCGCGGGCATCCTCACGAACCTGGACGAGCGCGAGGTCCTGTTCATCGACGAGATCCATCGTCTCAACCGCACGGTGGAGGAGTACATCTATCCGGCGATGGAGGACTTCCGTCTCGACATCGTGCTCGACAAGGGACCGGGGGCGCGGTCGATCCGCCTGCATCTCTCGCGCTTCACGCTGATCGGCGCGACCACTCGCGCCGGCATGCTCACGAGTCCGCTGCGCTCGCGGTTCGGTCTCGTGGTGCGCCTGGACTTCTACCCGGCCGAGGATCTCTGCCGCATCCTCCACCGTTCCGCCGGCGTCCTCTCCTGCGAGCTCGACGAGGAGGGCGCGCTCGAGATCGCCCGCCGCTCGCGCGGCACGCCGCGCATCGCGAACCGGCTCCTCAAGCGCGTGCGCGACTTC
Source organism: Gemmatimonadota bacterium (assembly GCA_020431545.1). Taxonomy (GTDB): domain Bacteria; phylum ARS69; class ARS69; order ARS69; family ARS69; genus JAGQIB01. The sequence continues at coordinate 3,524 of JAGQIB010000070.1, read as the reverse complement.
GCGGAGGTCCGCGCGACGGGCCGCATCACGGGCGACGTGGCGTCGGATGCGCTCGACCTCCTCTCCGTGGATCGCATCGGGCTGGACGAGATGGACGTGCGCATCCTCGGTACGCTCCTCTCGAAGTTCGGCGGCGGCCCCACCGGTCTCACCACGATCGCGGCCGCCGTGGGCGAGGAGCCGGAGACGATCGAGGAGATCTACGAGCCGTATCTCGTGAAGGAGGGCTTCCTCGAGCGCACGCCGCGCGGACGCGTCGCCACGGATCGTGCCGCCGATCATCTCCGCATCCCGCGTCGCAAGGGCACCTCTGTCGCCGCGCCCGACCTGTTCGACGCATGACCGGAGCGAGCGCTTCGGCCCGCGAGCGGAACTGAACGTGCGCGCCGACGATTTCGATTACGAACTGCCCGAGGAACTGATCGCGCAGGAACCCGCCGCGCGCCGGCGCGACGCGCGTCTCCTCCACGTGCCCGCCGACGGTCCGGTCGCGCATCGGGGATTCGCGGACCTGCCCGGCCTGCTGCGCGCCGGCGACGTTCTCGTGCGCAACGAGACCCGGGTGATCCCGGCGCGCGTCCACGCGCGGCGCGAGACCGGCGGGGCCGTGGAGGTGTTCCTCGTCCGCCGCGAAGAGGGAACATGGCGCGCGATGCTGCGGCCGACGCGACGTCTTCACGTCGGCGAGACGCTGCTCGGAGAGGGATTCTCGATCCGGGTCGAAGGGATCGGGGCGACGGGGTGCGCCGTCCGGATTCTTCCGGTGCATCCGTTCTCGGAGGCGGACGTGCTCGCGCGCCACGCGCGGATCCCGCTCCCGCCGTACATCCGGCGCGAGCCCACCGCCGCCGACGCCGAGCGTTACCAGACCGTCTTCGCGCGCGACGAGGGCGCGGTCGCGGCGCCGACCGCGGGGTTGCACTTCGACGACGCGCTGCTCCAGGAGATCGAGGCCGCGGGCGTGGCGATCGCGGGCCTGGTCCTGCACGTCGGGCCGGGGACGTTCCAGCCGCTTCCGGAAGGCACGGATCTCGCCGACCACCGTCTCGATCCGGAACGATTCCGTCTCCCGGCCGAGAGCGCGCACGCGATCCTCGAAGCACGCGCGCGCGGCGGGCGTGTCGTGGCGGTGGGGACGACCGCCGTGCGCACGCTCGAGACGTGGGCGGCCGCCGGTCTTCCGGAGACGGGTCTCTCCGGAGAGACGGAGCTGTTCATCCGCGAACCGTTCCGGTTTCGGGCCGTGGACGCGCTCGTGACGAACTTCCATCTGCCGAGGAGCTCGCTGCTCTGTCTCGTGGCGGCGTTCGCCGGGCGCGATCGGGTGCTGGCCGCGTACCGGGAAGCCGTCGCGCAGCGGTATCGCTTCTATTCCTACGGGGACGCGACGTTCCTCGAGAGGAAACCCCGATGAGCTTCTCGTTCGAGGTCGAGGCCCGGGACGGCGCCGCGCGCGCCGGACGATTGCGGACTCCGCACGGCGAGGTCGCGACGCCGGTGTTCATGCCGGTGGGCACGCGCGCGTCCGTGAAGGCGCTCTCCGCGGCGGACCTGCGCGCCGCGAACGCCTCGATCATCCTCGGCAACTCGTACCACCTTTACCTGCGCCCCGGCGCGGACGTGGTGCGGCAGGCCGGCGGGCTTGCCGCGTTCAACGCGTGGCGGCGCCCCACGCTCACGGACTCCGGCGGCTTCCAGGTCGTGTCCCTCTCGGCCCTCTGCGAGATCGACGACGACGGCGTGACGTTCCGCTCGCACCTCGACGGCTCGCCGCACCGCTTCACGCCGGAGTCCGTGGTGCGGCTCGGGCGGGATCTCGGGCCGGACATCATGATGCCGCTCGACGTTCCGCCGGTGCCCGATCGCGGAGCGGCGGAGACCGAGCGCGCGAACCGCCTCACCCTGGAGTGGGCCCGCCGGGCCGTGGCCGAACTCGCCCGTACGGAGGGGACCTCCTCCACGGGGAGGCCGCAGGCCCTGTTCGGGATCGCCCAGGGCGGTTTCACGGCCGCGGCCCGTCGCGACTCCGCGGCCGCTCTTGTGGACCTGGATCTCCCCGGATATGCTGCCGGCGGTCTGTCCATCGGGGAGGAGAAGGAGCTGACCCGGGAGATGCTCCAGGTCACGCTCGACTCGCTGCCGGCCGGAAAGCCCCGCTACCTCATGGGGGTCGGGACTCCGGAGGACATCGTCGACGGAATCGGACGCGGCGTGGACATGTTCGACTGCGTGCTCCCCACCCGGAACGCGCGCAACGGGCAGGCGTTGACGTCCCGGGGCCCCTTGAACCTGCGGGGCGAGCGGTTCGCGCGGGACTTCGGTCCCCTGGATCCGGATTGCGGCTGCGAGGCGTGTCGGGAGTACTCCCGCGCCTACGTGCGGCACCTCGTGAAGACGGGGGAGATGCTCGGGGGCCGCTTGCTGAGCCTCCACAACGTGACCTTCTATCTCGATCTCGTGGCGCGACTGCGCGAGGCGATCGTCCGTGGGACGTTCGAGAGCATGCGCGCCAACGTCCTTTCCAAGCTGGGAGAGAACTCGCGATGAACGAATGGCTGTTGTTGATGGGCGGTCGGCCGCCGGCCGGCGATCCGGGGTCGTCGGGCGGATTCCTGTTCGTGGTGCCGCTCCTGATCATCATGGTGATCTACTGGGTGATCCTGATCCGTCCCCAGCAGAAGCAGGCGCAGACCCACCAGAAGCTCCTCGACTCCCTCAAGAAGGGCGACGAGGTGGTGACGGAATCCGGGCTGGTCGGCACGATCGCCTCGCTGCAGGACGACTGGGTCGTCCTGAAGGCGGACGACAACGTGAAGCTCCGCTTCCTGAAGTCCAAGATCATCACGACCACGGCGGCGATCGCGGCGGCGAAGGAACGGGAAGGGAAGAAGAAGTAGTGGCGGTCCGAGAGATCCGGAAGTACGGCGACCCGGTGCTGCGCGCGAAGGCGAATCCCATCGCCGACGTGGACGAAGAGATCCGCGCGCTCGCCACGGACATGCTCGACACCCTCGCGAAGGCGGAGGGTGTGGGACTCGCCGGACCGCAGGTCGGGGAGGAGCGACGCATCATCGTCGTCCATCCGCCGCCGCCCGCCGACGACGAGGAACGCGAGGAGCCGCGCGTGTACCTGAATCCGGAGATCGTGGAGAAGCGCGGCCCGCAGGAGACGGAAGAAGAGGGGTGCCTCTCGATCCCGGGCATCTACGAGACGGTGCGCCGACCGCACGCCGTGCGGGTACGCGCACGCAGCCTGGAGGGCGAGGACCTCGAGTTCGACGCGGAGGGGATGCTCGCGCGGATCTTCCTGCACGAGATCGATCACCTCGACGGCGTGCTCTTCATCGACAAGATCGGGCCGATGCGACGGGCGCTGCTCAAACGTCGGCTGAAGGAGATGGCCGAGGAGTGAGGGTCGTCTTCTGCGGGACACCGGACATCGCCGTCCCCTCGCTCGAGTCGATCGCCGCGCACGCCGCGTTCGACGTGCTCGCGGTTCTCACGCAGCCCGATCGCCCCGCGGG
>JAGQIB010000004.1:9345-13602 GCA_020431545.1 Gemmatimonadota bacterium | reverse complement strand
GGCGAGCTGAAGTACCAGAACTTCAGCGTCTTCCTGGATTCGAACCACCGACTCGCCCTCCTCACCGCCACGAACATCGACGGCGAGAGCTACCGGTCCGTCGATCGCAAGTCCGGCGTGGCGGAGGGAGAGACCTGGTACATCGACCGGCGTATCGATCGCGACGCGTTCATCGATCAGGACTTCTACAGCGCGTGGTCCCACATCTTCGATCGCGGCCACCTGACTCGCCGCAACGATCCGACCTGGGGGAGCAAGAAGGAAGCCGAGCGCGCGAACGCGGACACGTTCCACTTCACGAACTGTTCGCCACAGCAGTGGCGCTTCAACCAGACGATCGAGTTCTGGCAGGGGATCGAGCGGTACGTGCTCGAGAAGGGCGTGTCCGATCAGCCGGGAGAGATCCGCGTCACCGTGCTTCAGGGCCCGGTCTACCTGGACGCGGCCGGCCACGACACGTCGATCTTCGCGGACGACGTGCAGATCCCGAACGCGTTCTGGAAGCTCGTGCTGTGGCGCTCGCCGGACGGAAAGTCGAAGGCGGTCGCGCTGCTCGCGGACCAGGATCTCCTGCTGGACGAGTTCCGGGAGGGGGGATCGTCGATGCCGGACGACGAGGCGGAGATCAGCGTGGAGGAGTTCCGAGTGGCGGTGTCGGATCTGGAGTTCCGCACCGGACTCGATCTCTCCGCGTTCCGGAACTTCGACACGTTCTCCGCCGCCGTGGCGCCGGGAGTCGGTGAGCGGGCGCGGAGGCTGCGTCTGCGGAACTGGAGCGATCTGAAGCTCTAGTACGTGCCGCGGGTCGTGGCACGGCGAAGTCCTGGTGTCCGCGGTCCGCGGCCGCTAGAGTGCCGTCGAACCGGGAGGCTTCATGACCGCCGACCCGCGCGACCGGAGCTTTCGGCTGGCCCCGATGTCTCCGCTGATCCGGACACTGACGGTCGTTCTACTCGCGATGCCGGCGGTGTTCCTCGCCGTCGCCGTGTTCGGAAACCAGCGCATGGTCGTTCCGGCCCTCTTCCTGGTGATCCTCTATTCCTGGATCTGGCTGCGGTTCCGACCCACCCGGTTCGTCATCCATCCCGATCGGCTCGAGGTGCATTGGCCCCTCAAGCGTCGCGCCGTTCCCCGCCAGCAGGTGGCGGAGGTGCGAGTCCTTGGCCGGCGCGCCCTGCTCGACTCCACCGGGTGGACCGTCCGCATCGGCGCGGGCGGACTGTGGGGAGGATTCGGCTGGCTGTGGACCCGGCGGAAGGGAATCGTGGAAATGTACATCTCCCGGACGGACGAGTTCGTGTGGATGGAACGCCCGGAGGGCCGACCGTTGCTGATCACACCGGAAGAGCCGGCGGCGTTCGTGCAGGCCTGGTCCGGCACGACGCGATGACGGAAGACACTCACGACCGCTGGGCGCTCGGCGACGCCTACGACGCCTACATGGGACGCTGGAGCCGTCTCGTCGCTCGCGAGTTCGTGGACTGGCTCCGCACCTCCCCGGGCGAGCACTGGCTCGAGATCGGGTGCGGCACCGGGGCGCTCACATCCACGCTGTGCGCGCACACCGACCCCGCGTCCGTCGTGGCGTGCGACGCCTCCGCTTCATTCGTGGAACACGCGCGCACGCGGGTCGCGGATCCGCGCGCGTCGTTCGTGGCCGCCGCCGCGGACTCGCTGCCCTCGCGGCCCGGCGGCTTCGATCGCATCGTGTCGGGGCTCGTGTTGAACTTCATTCCCGATCCGGGAGCCGCGCTCGCCGCGATGAAGGACCGCGTTCGCTCCGGTGGCGTCGTGTCGGGGTACGTTTGGGACTACCTCGGTGGCATCGAGTTCCTGAGTCAGTTCTGGACCGAGGCGGTGGCCGCGGATCCCGGCGCCGCGCCCCTCGACGAAGCGCAGCGGTTCGCGAGCTGGAACCTCGACCACGTGGCCTCGCTCTTCCGCGGCGCGGGGCTCGCCGAGGTCACCGTCGCGCCGCTCACCGTGCGGACGGCCTTCGCGAGCTTCGATGACTACTGGGCACCCTTCCTCGGCAGCACGGGCCCGGCGCCGACCTACGTCGCCACGCTCTCCGATGAGAAGCGAGACGCGCTCGCCGAGCGTCTCCGCGCCGCGCTGCCTCGCGCCGCGGATGGCCGGATCGTTCTGCACGCGCGAGCCCTCGCCGCCCGCGGGTTTCGTCCAGCCCAGGGACCGGTGTAGTCTCATCCCATCGCCGAGACCGGTCGACCGTCGCCCATCGGGAGGACCTTTGGAGTCCATCGATCTCATCCGCCGCAATCTCCGGCAGAGCCGCGACCGCGTCCTCTCCCGCGTGGAAGAGATGCGCGACCACGGCTTCGTGTTCCCCACCCCGAACGGCGGCGCCCACACGATCTGGACGCTCGGTCACCTCGCGTTCATCGAGGGGCAGGTCATCCGTCAGTTCATGCTCGGGGAGCCGAACCCGCTCGCGCACTGGGAGAACCCGTTCGACGGCGCCGACGTTTCCGCGGACGCATCGCTCTACCCGCCGTTCGACGACGTGCTCGCCAGGTGCCGCTCGATGCGCGAGGAGACGATCGCGCTCCTCGACTCGCTGACCGAGGCCGACCTCGATCGCGCGAGCGCGAAGGCCCCGCCGGTGGAGGACATGTTCGAGACGTACCGGCACTGCCTGCAGTTCGTGGCCGACCACTGGTACATGCACCGCGGCCAGCTCGCGGACGCGCGACGCGCGGCGGCGCTCGTGCGGATGTGGTTCTAGGAGGCGGATCGTGCTGACACTGCTCGCCGTGATGACACTGGCGCCGCTGGTCGAGATCCACCTCGACGACTTCCCGACCGCCCGGGCGAAGATCCCGGCGGGTTGGGTCGCGACCACCGAGGGACAGCCCATGGGCCTCCGGGGTGGTCCCTACTTCGTGCTCCGTGCGAACAACGGCGACGATCCGGAGTTCTGGCTCCGCCCGCGAGTCCGGGAGAGCGGCGGAGGGACCCGGACCTCGTACGACGTCCACTACTTCTCGGACCAGATGCCCCCCGGCATGGTCTACGCGGAGTGGGCGCTCGAGTTGAGGAACCTCGCGTACTTCTCCTGGCCGTGGGGCTATCCGGTCGATCCGAGCGAGAGCCCGGAGGTCCGACTCGAAACTCTCTCCGACCACGTGATCTACGAGTCGCCGGAGTGCGTAGTCTACCGGGTCGACTTCCGAAAGTGGGTCCGCGACTGGCACGTTCAGCTCGTCTGTCGCAAACCCGTCTCGGAGAGTGCGGTCGCGGAGGGACTCGCGATCCTCCGGTCGATCGAGTTTCCGAGCACGCCCGTTCGGAGCAAGGAGCACGCAATCGAGACGGCGATCGCCGCCCTGCCGGCCGAACGAGTGCACGAGCTCGACGAGCTGGGCGACAAGTGCAAGCACCCCGAGATCGACGTTTCCGTGAAAGCCGAGGCCGTCGACCGGGGATTCGTGGTGGACTTCGTGGTGCAAGAGGCCGACGCGCCGGCCCGGACGACGACGTGCGTCGTTCGTGTGGACGGCTCCGTGACGTGTCATCCATCGAACGACCGATGACCTCGTCCGTTCCCCGAAGCCCGGACGACATCGGCCCGTCCTGGTTGAACGACGTGCTTGGACACGCGATCCCGTCCATCCGATTCGCTTCCGTGCAGCTCGCCCGCATCGGCGAAGGTTTCGGCCTCGCCAGCGAGGTCTATCGCGTCACCTGCACCCCGGCGGCCACCAGCGACCCATCCGCTCCGTCCACTCCCTGCACCTTCGTGATCAAGCTCTGGTCCACCGAAGGCGTCGCCGGCACGCGCGAGGTCGCGTTCTACCGCGAGTTCGGAGGCGACCCCGGTCTGCGTATCCCGCGCGCGTTCCACGGCGCGCTCGACCTCGACCGCGCGCGCGGCGTCCTCGTGCTCGAAGACATCCGCGACGCGACCCAGGGCGACTGCCTCGACACGCTCGACGTCGACCGGCAGGCCGCGATCGCCCGCATGATGGCGCGCTTCCACGCCCGCTGGTGGAGCGACCCACGACTTCGCGAGCACTCGTGGCTGCCGTCCATGCGCGCGTACGATCGCGCGCCGGACTGGTACTCGCTTCGGCGCCGTCAGTTCCTCGAGCGTTGCGGCGAGGACCTGCGGCCCGAGATCCGTCCGTGGCTCGAATCCGCGCCGGCCCTGATCTCGCGCTCGCACGAGCTCCTCGCCGACGTTCCGGACACGCTCCTGCACGGCGACTTCCATCTCGACAACGTGCTGTTCCCGCC
>JAGQIB010000004.1:0-9165 GCA_020431545.1 Gemmatimonadota bacterium | reverse complement strand
GGCGCGCTGTTCCGTCGGCTCGTGGTCGGCACCTACGGACTCGCCGCCTGGCCGGCCCCTTCGGACCGCGAGCAGCGCCTCCTCCGCGACGCGGTCACCCGCACCCAGGCGGCGTTTCTGGCCTGGCTCCATGGCCGGGGTCGCGGAATCAGGTAGTGGGTCAGTTCTGACCCACTACCCGGAATCACACCCCCTTGAAGACCCACCCGCGGTCGCGATAGCATTGTCCCGGTGCACGCCTCCCCCCCGCGAGCCCCTGGAGGTGACCGCCGTGAAGCCCCGCTCCCGCCCGACCGCTTTCTCGGGCCCTGTCTCGCGTTCGCTCGCGTTCGCCGGGGCGCTCGTCGCCACCGGCGCGCTGTCCGTTCCGACTCCGGCCCAGGAACTCGACCTCCGCTTCCCCACGCCGAACGCGCCGGTCGAGGCGATTCTCGCCGACGACTCGCTCGTGCGGATCGGCGGCGCCTTCGAGACGTTCGGGCCGTTCACCGGCGCCTTCACCACGTTCCGGACCGAAACAGGCGAGATCGCGCAGGAGAACGCGGTCGTGAAGGGGGCCTTCTCGTCCTCGGAAGTCAGGGCCCTCGCGCCCGACGGCGCGGGCGGCTGGTTCGTGGGCGGCGAGTTCAGCACCGCTGACGGCGAAGCGCGGAACGATCTCGTTCACATCCTGCCGGACGGCAGTCTGTCCCCCTGGGATCCCCAGGTGACGGCGCCGTCCAACTACTCGATCGAGGCCCTCGTGGTGGTGGGCAACACGCTGTATGTCGGCGGTCAGTTCGCGGAGATCGGCGGCGAACCCCGGCAGAATCTCGCGGCGTTCGCCGTGGACACCGGCGACCTCCTGCCGTGGGACCCGAACCCGGACAACTGGATCAACGATCTCGTGGCGTACGACGGTCTCCTCTACGTGTGCGGCTACTTCACGAACATCGGCGGGGCGAGCCGCATCCGGATCGCGGCGCTCGATCCCGTCACGGGGCTCGCGACGCCCTGGAAGCCGCTCGTCTCGGTCGCGTGGAACCTCGCCGTGCGCGGAGACGTGGTGTACGTCGCCACGGACGACGCCGCCGCGGCGTTCGATCGGAGCACGGGGCAGGCGCTTCCGTGGAATCTGACCGCGAACGATCGGGTCCGGCGCATCGTCCCCACCGACGACGTCGTCTTCGTGGTCGGCTACTTCAGCACGCTCAACGGGGAGACGCGCTACGGCATGGGCGCCGTGGACGCGACGACGGGAGCGAACACGTCCTGGAACCCGAACTCCGGCTACTACCACTATCCGTGGACCTGCCGCGACGCGGTACTCCACGACAACACTCTCTACGTGGGTGGCTGGTTTCTCAAGATCGGGGCGTATGACCAGCCCTACGTCGTGGCGTTGGACGCCACGACCGGCGCCATCCTCCCGTTCGATCCGAACCCGGACCACGCGGTCGCGTCCCTCGCCCTCGACGGCTCGACGCTCGCGATGGGCGGCCGTTTCCAGCGGTTCGATCAGGTGGACCGCTCCGCCGTGGCCGTATTCGACCCCGTGACCGCGAACCTGAACGGATGGAATCCGGACCCGAACGGCGCCGTGCACGCGATCGCACGCGACGGGCAGTTTGCGTATTTCGGCGGCGAGTTCAGCTACCTCAGCGGCACGCCCCGCAACCGCGTCGGCGCCGCCCGCATCTCCAACGCGCTCCCCACCGCGTGGAATCCGAACGTCGACTCGGGCCTGCCGGGCGACGAGAGCGACGTGGTGCGCGCGATCGCCGTCGGCAACGGACAGGTCTACCTCGGCGGGCACTTCGGGCTCGTCGGCGGCATCACGCGACACGACCTGGCCGCGGTGGATCCGAGCAGCGCGGTGCCCACGTCGTGGGCGCCGGAACCGTCGGGCGAGGTCCACGCGCTCGCGCTCGACGGCGGCCTCGTGTACGCGGGCGGCGAGTTCGTCACGATCGGCGGAGCGTCCCGCCCGTACCTGGCGGCGCTCGACGGCATCACGGGCGCGGCCACGTCGTGGGCGCCGGCTCCGGACGGCGCGGTGTACACGGTGCTGCCGACGTCGACCGCGATCTACGTCGGCGGTGACTTCACGACCGTGGGCGGAGAGGCGCGCGCACACGTCGCGGCGATCGACCCCGTCACCGGACTCGCGATGCCCTGGCAGGCGGACACGGACGGCCGCGTGCACGCCCTCGCGCTCGACGGCGATTTGCTGTACGTGGGCGGAGACTTCACGACGGTGGGCGGACAGCCGCGGGCGGGCCTCGCGTCGATCGATCGGGACACGGGTCTCGTCACGTCCTGGGATCCCGGAATCGCCGGAGGCGCCGTCCACGCGATCGCCGTCGGCGATGGCAGCGTGTACGTCGGCGGCACGTTCACGAATGCCGGCGGCCATCGTCGCGATCACTTCGCGGTGTTCCGATCGACGTCGGTGAACGCGCCCGTGATCACCCCGAGCGGGTTCGCCCTCGGGCCCGTCCGTCCGAATCCGCTGCGGGCCGCGGGCTCGGTGTGGTTCACGTTGCCGCGGGCCGAGCGCGTGAGCCTCGTGCTGCACGACGTGGCCGGCCGCCGGGTGCGCACGATCCTTCGCGACGAGTCGATGGGCGGCGGCGGACACACCGTGCCGTTCGTGCGCGACGATCTCGTGGCCGGCGTGTACTTCCTGCGGCTGGACGCGGGCGGCGAGCGCGCGACGACGAAGGTGGTCGTGTCCGGCCGCTGAAGGCAGGGAACCCATGCCGCTCACGGTCCCCGAGGCGCGAGCCTATTACGATCGCTTCGGGTCGAAGCAGGATTCCCAGGGCTTCTACGAGGATCCGGCGCTGGATGCGCTCGTGCGGGTGGCCGACTTCGCGCACGCCGAGATGGTGCTCGAGTTCGGTTGCGGGACGGGCAAGTTCGCCGAACGACTGCTCTCACGGGAACTGCCCGAATCCGCCCGGTATGTCGGATGTGACGTCAGCCCCGTGATGATCGACCTCGCCACGCAGCGCACGGCCGCCTTCAAGGACCGGTGCTCGATCCGCCACTCGGGATCCGATCTCGTGCTTCCCGCCGAGGATCGCTCCTGCGATCGTCTCGTGACGACGTACGTCCTGGATCTGCTGAGCGAGGCGGACATCTCCCGTTTCCTGCAGGAGGCTCACCGGATTCTCGCGCCCGGCGGTCGCCTCGGCGTCGTGGGGCTCACGCACGGCGTGACCTGGCTTTCCACGTGTGTCTCCCGACTGTGGCGACTCGCCTACGACATGAAACCCGCCGCCGTCGGAGGCTGTCGCCCGCAGTCCTTGACCGCTCTCCTCGATTCGCGGGCCTGGAACGTCGCGCACCGCGAGGTCGTGGTCGCGTGGGGAGTGCCATCCGAGGTCGTCGTCGCGGAGCCGAGGGAACGCAGCGCTCGAACTCCGACCTAGGGACGGGGATCCATCACGGATCGGACTTCCGGTGGCTCCCGGTCATCGGCTAATGTCCTTCGCTCCATTCACCCCACGCAGGAGACCGAGCCCATGCCCCCGAAGATCGCCGTCTGTCTCTGGTTCGACGATCAGGCCGAGGAGGCCGCAAAGTTCTACACGTCCTTGATTCCGAACTCGGAGATCACCGGCATCCTGCGTCCGGACGCCAGCCGTCCCGCGGTGATGGTGAACTTCACGCTCGGCGGTGCCGCGTTCCAGGGTCTGAACGGCGGCCCGCACGTGAAACACAACGAAGCGGCGTCCATCTCGGTGTCCACGAAGGACCAGGCCGAGACCGACCGTCTCTGGGATGCGCTGCTCGCGAACGGCGGGAGCGAACTCCAGTGCGCGTGGCTCAAGGATCGCTTCGGTGTGCACTGGCAGATCGTGCCGGAAGCGCTGCCGAAGTATCTCGGCGCGTCCGATACGGAGGCGGCCGGACGGGCGATGCAGGCGATGCTCGGCATGAAGAAGATCGTCGTCGCGGAGCTGGAGGCGGCGTTCCGCGGCGCGTGAGTCGCGCTCTCCCGGGAGGACTCGATGTGGAATGAGCGCTACGGCACGAGCGAGTACGTCTACGGCACCGAGCCGAACACGTTCCTCGTGGCGCACGCAAAGGATCTCGCCGGCCCCGTCCTCTCGCTCGCGGAGGGCGAGGGACGGAACGGCGTGTACCTTGCGACACTCGGCCTGGAAGTGCACGGGGTAGACGGATCGTCGGTCGGTCTCGCGAAGGCGCAGGACCTCGCCCGAGCTCGTGGCGTTTCGATCCGCACGGAGGTCGCGGATCTCGGGAGCTTCGTCCCCGAGGAGGATCACTACGGGTCGGTGATCTCGATCTGGGCGCACCTGCCGGGCGCGCTTCGCGCGAGACTCTATCCGCACGTCGTGCGAAGCCTTCGACCCGGAGGAGTCCTGCTCCTCGAGGCGTACACGGAAGCGCAGCTCGCGCGAGACACCGGCGGCCCGAAGGACCTCGACATGCTGATGTCGGAGGACAAGATCCGGCGGGAGCTGCCGGGGCTGGAACCGATCCTGCTCCGCGAGCTGGAACGTGAGGTCGACGAGGGTCCTCACCACGCCGGCATCGGATCCGTGGTCCAGTTCATCGGAAGGAGGATCGAGTGAATATCGACCCCACACTGCGAGGCGCCGACCGGATCGGAAATCTCCTGCTTGGAGTCGGGGCCGCCGCATACTCCGTCTTCGCGCACTTCGACCACGCCTGGCTTCGCGTGCTCGTCGGCGCGGTCGGGCTCTTGCTCATCTTCGGCGCGCTCCGCGGCACCTGAGTGTTCCGTCAGCTGCTCGGTCTGGGCCGCCGCCGGAACAACCGCTCGAAGAAGGACGCGAAGTGAGCGCCGTCGACGTCACGCTGCGCCCGATGCGTGCCGACGAGGCCGCGGCCTGCGAGGGCATCCTCCGCGACCTGCCGGACTGGTTCGGGATCGAGGAAGCCATCGTCTCGTACCGGCGGGACATCGAGTCCCTCGAGACCTGGGTCGCGGAGACCGGCGAGGGGGTCGCCGGGTTCCTCACGCTCAAGCCCCACAACGAACACTCCGCGGAGATCCAGGTCCTCGCGGTGCGGGCGCCCCTCCACGCCCGGGGAGTCGGTCGGGCGCTCGTGGAGCACGCCGAGGGCCTCCTGCGGACCCGCCGGGTGGACTTCTTCCAGGTCAAGACGCTGGGCCCGTCACGTTCGAATGCGAACTACGACCGCACGCGCGGCTTCTACCTCCGGATGGGATTCTTGCCGCTCGAGGAGAACAAGCTCTGGGGAGAGGGGAACCCGTGCCTCATCCTGGTGAAGCACCTCGCCTGCGGTCGGTCGTAACGCTCGCCCTCCGGGGTGATGTCCGGTCTTCGAGCCATCCGTCGCCATTCCGGGTGCCGCCAGTCCTGCCACCCGGAGTCCGGACCATGAACCGCCCGTATCGCGGCCTCGCCGCCCTCCTCGCCCTCGCCGGGGCCATGCTGCTCGGCCTCGGAGCCTCCCCGCTGCCCGCCGTCGCGGAGCTGATCCTCTGGTGCGACTTCGACGACCAGCCTCTGGACCAGCCGATCGGGGCCGGCGGCGCCGCCTTCCATCAGCCGGTCGAGGTCCTGCCGATCGAGCCGGTCGTCCGCACCGGCCCGTTCGCCACGCCGAGCCTCGAGCACGTGGACGACGACGACGCGAACGCCGAGTACACGCGCTACCGGTTCCTGAACGACTACGAGATCACCGAAGGCCAGATCGAGATCGAGATGAATCTCTGGTTCCAGGATCTGGATCAGTACATCGTGGCCGTGCGGGAGCCGTTCGCGAACGCGTCGAGATTCGCGGACCTCACGTTCAATCAGTTCGGCGCGATCTGGTACGGCGACGGGAACACCTCGTCCGTGCGAATCGGCGACTACACCACCGGGACCACGGTGCACCTGGAACTCCGGCTCGACGTGGACCAGGGCTTCGTGACGGTCCTGCTGGACGGCGTGGAGTTGCTCACGGAGGAGCCGTGGGGCGGACCGTTCGCGCACGGCCCGGGCTCGATCCTGGTGGGCTTCGGCGGCAACCCCGTCACGGCCGGCACGTTCTACCTGGATGATCTGCACGTGCAGGCGAGCGTCGTGCCGACCCCGGTCACGCCGACGACGTGGGCGGATCTGAAGGCGGCGCACCGCTGACGGGCGGCGCGCCTACTCCCGGAGTCCGAGGCGCGCCGCGAGATGATGAAGGTTGCTGCGATGCATCCCGAGGTCGCGCGCCGCCGCCGCCCAGCTGTCGGAGTTTCGCGCGAGGGCCGCGCGGATCGCCTGCCGCTGGAACTCGCGAACCCGCTCGCGCAGTGGTGCGGCCGGGTCCACGCGAGTCTCGTCTCCCGGTTCGTCCGACGCCCGCCCGGATGACGCGAGCGGAAGGTCCAGGTGCTCCGGTCGGAGCACGATGGTCTCGCGCTCCCCGAACCCCGCGCGCGCGCGCAGGGCCGCGCGGTTCAGGACGTTCTCGAGCTCGCGGACGTTGCCCGGCCAGTCCGCCGCGACGAGCATCTGTCGCGCCTCGGGTGACAGCCTCAACGGCCCCACGCCGAGGCGACGACGAGCCTGGTCGAGACAGTGGGCCGCGAGCAGGGGAATGTCCTCCGTGCGCTCCCGCAGCGGCGGAACTCGCAGAGGGTAGACGGCCAGGCGGTGGTACAGATCCGCCCGAAACCTTCCGGCCGTCACTTCCCGATCGAGGTCGCGGTTCGTCGCCGCGATGATGCGGGCGTCGACTCGGTGGACGCGATCGTCGCCGACACGCTGGATCTCTCCCTGCTGGAGCGCGCGCAGGAGCTTCGGCTGCAACGTCAACGGCAGTTCGCCGATCTCGTCCAGGAACAGGGTCGCGCCGTCTGCGAGCTCGAACTTGCCGGCACGATCACGCGTCGCCCCGGTGAAGGCGCCCTTTGCGTGGCCGAACAGCTCGCTCTCCGCAATGGACTCGGGAAGCGCGGCACAGTTGACGTGAATCACCGGCTCTTCGCTTCGAGACGATCGCTGGTGAATCTGGTGAGCGACGACTTCCTTCCCCACTCCGGTCTCGCCGACGATCAGGACCGGAAGGTCACTGGCCGCCACCATCTCGATGTCACGCTGGAGCCGCTCGGACGCCGGACTCCTTCCCGGCACGGGCGCGTCCGACGAACGCCTCTGCAGCTCGCGCGCGACGGCGCCCTTCCGCTCGGCGATCCGCTCGAGCGATTCGATCAGGCCCGTCGTGTGGAGCGCCGCCGCCGCGAGCGCGCCCAGCGCTTCGAGCCACGGCAGCTCCAGATCGTCGAACGCACGCGGCGCGACGGCATCCGCGGTGAGTGCTCCGACGACACGTCCTCCCTCAACCAGCGGACATCCGAGGCACGCGTGGATGTGTTCGGTGGCGTGCGGGTCCGCTTCGAGGAGACCGTCGAACGGATCGGGCAACGGTGAGTCCGGCGGAAACCGGACGGGGCCCGCGGCGGACAGGATGATGTCGAGCCGCGGATGTTCCTTCCGGCGGTAACGCCGGACCTTCGCCTCCTCGCTCAGCCCGTAGGCCGCGAGCGGGACGAGCTCGTCGCCCTCCAGGCGAAGCAAGGCGGCGGCGTCGCAGGGAATCAAGCGCCGCACGGCCCGCAGAAGGCGGTCGTATCGGTCCGCCGCCGCCAGGGAAGCCGTGAGATCCCGGGCGATGTCGAGAACGACCCCGAATCGGCCCATCTGCTGTCTATTCGACAACGGCGTTGCCCCTTTCATAACACGAGAAGGTTGCGAAAACGATAACTGACCCACGAAGACGTTGTCAACAGGTGAGTTAGCCTCTGGCACGGTGCGTGCTGTTCTCGGGGATGAACCACAACGTCGGAGGACCCTCATGAACCCCTCGCCCGGACCCCGGACATCCCTCGCCGATCTCGCCACCCGCTTTCCCGCCGCCTCCCGCATCCTTCGCCGCGAACGCCTCGACTACTGCTGTGGCGGCCGCCGCTCCCTCGAGGACGCCTGCCGCTCCCGCGGCCTGGATCCGCAGGCGCTGCTGCTCGAGATGGAGGAGGCCGCGGCGCCGGCTCCCGCCGTCGACTGGACCACGCGGCCGCTCGACGAGCTCGTCCGCCACATCGTGGGGCACTACCACGAACCCCTTCGGGACGAGCTGCCCGAACTCGTCGCCCTGGCGCGCAAGGTCGAGAGCGTCCACCGGGACAAGGCGTCCGTCCCGCGCGGGCTCGCCGACC
Organism: Gemmatimonadota bacterium; assembly: GCA_020431545.1. Taxonomy (GTDB): domain Bacteria; phylum ARS69; class ARS69; order ARS69; family ARS69; genus JAGQIB01. Next base: position 971 of record JAGQIB010000004.1, on the reverse strand, counting down.
ACCTGATCGTGATGGAGCGCGAGGTCCGCGAGCACCTCGCCAAGGAAGAGCAGGTTCTGTTCCCGCTCATCCTGGCCGGCCACGGAGCCGACGCGGGCGCGCCGGTCCAGATGATGGAGACCGAGCACCAGGACCACGGGCGGAACCTGGCCCACGTTCGGGAGATCACGGGCGATCTCACGCCCCCGGCCGATGCGTGCACGACCTGGCGCGCCCTCTACCTGCGGCTGGCGACCCTCGAGTCGGAGCTCATGGACCACATCCACCTCGAGAACAACGTCCTGTTCCCGCGCGCACTCTGCGAGTGACGGAGAGAATCATGATCAGCCATCGAAGGAACTGGATCCTCCTCGGCGCGACCCTGCTCGTCGCCTTCACGCTGCTCGGCTTCTTCGGGCGCGAGGTCTACCGCCAGGCGCCGCCGATCCCCTCGACCGTGACGACGCCGGACGGCACGGTGTTGATGACGCGCGAATCGATCCTCGACGGGCAGCAGGTCTGGCAGAGCACCGGCGGCCAGCAGCTCGGCTCGATCTGGGGCCACGGCTCCTACCAGGCACCCGACTGGTCGGCCGACTGGCTGCATCGCGAGGTCGTGGCGCTGCTCGACGTGAAAGCGGAACGGACCGCGGGCCTTCCGTACGATCGCCTCGATGTCGCGACCCAGGCGGTGCTGCGCGACGAGGTGAAGCGCGAGATGCGCGCGAACTCCTACGACCGGATCACGGGATCGATCGTCGTCAGCGAGGATCGTGCGAGCGCGATCGACCGGGTGGCCGACCACTACGAGCGGCTGTTCGGCGCCGATCCGGCGCTCGCCTCGTTGCGGGAAGACTACGCCATGCCGGAGATGACGGTGGACGATCCCGCGCGCCGCGCGCGGCTCGTCGACTTCTTCTTCTGGACGAGCTGGGCCTGCGCGACCGAGCGGCCAGACCAACACGTGACGTACACGAACAACTGGCCGCACG
>JAGQIB010000069.1 GCA_020431545.1 Gemmatimonadota bacterium | reverse complement strand
GACGACTACGTGACGAAGCCGTTCAGCCCGCGGGAGCTCGTGGCGCGCGTACGCGCGCTGCTGCGCCGGACGAAGGCGACGGACGAGAAGGTCCTCGAACGCGGAACGCTCACGATCGACCCGGCGCGACGGGAGGTGCGTCGGGCCGGGGAACCGATCGAGTTGACGTCGCTGGAGTTCGATCTGCTCCACTTCCTCGCGTCGCGCCCCGGGCGGGTGTACAGCCGCGAGGCGCTGCTCGAGCACGTGTGGGGTCGCGATCGAGTGGTGGACGACCGCTCGATCGACAGTCTCGTGAGTCGCCTCCGCAAGAAGATCGAGCCCGATCCCGCGAAGCCGCGCTGGATCACCACCGTGTGGGGCGCGGGCTACCGTTTCCTCGAGTTGGAATGATGCGGAGCCTGTTCTGGTCGTTCGCGGGGACGTTCCTTCTCGTGCTGCTGACGTCGCTGCTCGCGCAGGCGCTCGTGATCGTGATGGTGGTGCAGCCGATCACGGATCGGCGCGCGGCGCGCGTCGCGGAGGAGGCGGCGCGCGAGGTCGCGGCCGAGATCGCCACGCTCGGCGCCGACCCCGAAGACGGCGACGTCCGTCGCACGTTGCGGGAGGCTCGGGATCTGCGAGGCGTCGCCTCGCTCGCGTACCGCGACCGCGACGGACGGATCCACACGCCGCACCGGCTCCCGGACTTCCTGGAGCATCGCTACCAGCAGCTGCTCGAGACGGGTGAGGATCCGGGGCCCACGATGTCCGAGGCGTCGCTGCCGCCGCCGCCGCGCGATCCTCGGCGCGATCGGCCCGGACGTCCGGGGCGGGGCGGCGGACCCGAAGGCGGTCCCGGGCCGGGGCCCGGTCGCGCGTTCGGAGACGCCGCCGACCGCTACTCGATGAAAGTGCTGGCCCGGTGGCCGGTGGAATCGTCGTCCGGCATTCTCGGCGACGTCTTCGCGATCGCACCGCGCTCGGAACTCCCGCTCTGGCCACCCCGCGTGCCGCGTCCGTTGCTCCTGTTCCTTCCCGTGGCCGTGGTGCTGTCCGGCATCGGTGCGTTCGTGCTGTTCCGCCTGCTCGTGCGGAGGATCCGATCGCTCGAGTCGCTCGCCACCCGCGTCACCGAGGGGGACCTCACGGCCCGTGTGGTGGATCGCGGCGGCGACGAGATCGGCCGGCTCGCGTCGCGCCTGAACCGCATGACGGAGAGCCTCGCGGAAGCACGCGATCGACTCGAGGCGAACGACCGCGCGCGACGTCGGCTGTTCGCGGACATCACGCACGAGCTCGCCACTCCGATGACGTCGATCAAGGGCTACGCCGAGACGCTGACCGACGCCGAGATCCACGTCGACGCGAACGAGCAACGCGAGTTCCTGCGCCGCATCCTCGACGAGACGAACCGGCTCGCCGCGCTCGTGAAGGACCTGTTCGAGCTCACGCGTCTCGAGGCCGGGGCGATCCCGCTCGAGCGCGAGGGACTGGATCTCGCCGCGCTCGTGGCGAACACCGTGGTCCGGTACGAACCGCGCTTCCGCGCGGCCGGACTCGAGCTCTCGCTCACCGGAGATGGAGAGGGCGCCTGGATCGACGCCGACGGCCGCCGGATCGAGCAGGTCGCGGACAATCTCCTCGGCAACGCGCTCCGCTACGTGCCGGCCGGCCACCGGATCACGGTCACCATGCGACGAGCCGCACCCGGCGATTCCCGCCACGTGTTCACCGTGGAGGACGACGGGGACGGAATCGCCCCGGAGCATCTCCCGCACGTCTTCGATCGTTTCTACCGGGTCGATCCCGCGCGGACGTCCGAGGGGACAGGCCTCGGGCTCGCCATCGCGCGCGAGATCGTGGAGCGGCACGGGGGAGCGATCCGGGCCGAGAACCGCCCGGAAGGCGGCGCCCGGTTCACCGTGGAGTTGCCGGCGGCCTGAGCCCTGCGTTGCCCCGGATCGGCCGGAGGGACCGCCTGGAGGGACCGTCCGGGCTCCGACAGGCGCCCCGTCCCTGCCGCCGTTTGCCGTCCCGCTGCCATAATTGTGCGACATGGACCCGGCATCTTGGGGGCGTCGAAGGAGGGAATGACCATGCAACGGAATCGAATCGAAACGGGACGGGGAAGGAAGATCGCTCTGGGGCTGCTGCTGGGTGGAATTCTCGTGGGAACGTCGGTGGGCGCGGAGTCGCCGGATCGGCCCTCGCTGATCCCCACGATCGACGAGCTCTCGTCGCGGCTGAATCTCACCTCGGAGCAGCGCGCGACGGTGCAGCCCGCGCTGGAGACGATGAAGGAGTCGTGTCCGTCGGACGGCGAAGGTGGTGCCCGGCTGCAGCAGGGGCGGCATCACGACGTGCCGTCGTTCATGGCGCCGCGGCGTACGTTCCTCGAGGCCGTGGTGCCGGTGCTCGAGCCCGAGCAGGTCGAGGAGCTCGCGCAGATGATCAACGAGCGGCGCGACGCATACCGCGAGGAGCACCGCAAGCGCGACGGGTCGGGGCCGGGGCACGGGGATCGCGCCGGCGGACGCGGCGATCGCCCGCGGGGGGACCGGGGGAAGAAGGGCGGCCAGCGTGCCGAGCGCGCCGCGGAGCGCGAGGACCGGATGGCCGAGCGCGCCGAGGGGTTCGCGGCGCGGCGCGAGGAGCACGTCGCGTTCCTGACGAAGGCGCTCTCGTTGAACCCGAAGCAGGTCGCGACCATGACCGAGACGCTGTCGCGGATCGACGCGGAGCGGAAGGCTGCGTTCGAGGAGGCCCGGAAGAACGACTTCGATCGCGGCTCGATGCATGAGAAGATGGAGCAGATGCGGAGCGAGACGCTGACCGAGCTGCAGAAGGGCCTCGACTCGGATCAGGCGCGCAAGCTCGCGGCGCTCGAGACGATGGTTCCGCGCGGCGGATCGGAAGGCCCGCGGCCGCGACGCTAGACTTCCGGCGGAGGAGCGGTGCGAGACGCCGCGGTACTGATCGCCACCTGGCGCGACGAAGAGGACGAGCTGCGGCTCGTCCTCATTCGTCGTTCCGCGCACGGCCCGCACGGCGGGCAGATCGCGTTTCCCGGCGGGAAGCAGGAGCCCGGGGAAGCGCTCCGCGCCACTGCGCTGCGCGAGGCGGAAGAGGAGATCGGACTCGCTCCGGACCGCGTGGAGGTCGTCGCCGCGCTGCCGATCCTCAAGACGATGACGACCGGCTGGCGAGTCGCACCGTTCCTCGCCCGGACCCGCCGGCCGGCCGGGTGGGTGCCGGATCCCTCCGAGGTGGTCGAGATCCTGGAACCGCGCATTCGCGACCTCGCCGATCCGGCCCGACGTGGAGTCGCGGTCGAGGACATGCGGCCGTATGCGTCGCCGCAGGAAACACCGCACGTCCGCCTCGGCCCCTACCGGATCTGGGGCATGACCTACCGGATCCTCGAGCCGCTGCTGCCCCGGATTCTCGCCGGCGAGTGGCCTCTGTAACTTCCGCGCCGCGGCGTTGATCCCGGTTTTACGAGTCGGCGGCATCCCACGCCACCGGTCGTCCCGACCGTCCTCCGGTCGTCCCGGATCGCCGACCTCGTGCCCCAAACGCCGGCTCCCCCCGTGGCGGGGCGCCGGGGCGACTTGGAAAACTGGAGACGCGTGCTCGACACCTCCCGCGCTCCAGGAGATGAACTCATGATCGATCGTCGCTTCCCGCTCGCGGCCCTCCTCGCCGCGCTCACGCTCCCGGGGGCCGCCGGCGCCCAGAACTTCGTCCAGATCACCGATCCCGCGAATCCGATCGTGTCCGCGACCGCGAACGGCACCTACACCGGTGCCGCCTGGGTCGACGTGGACGACGACGGACTGCTCGACCTCTTCATCTGCCGGAAGAACCAGATCTACCGCAATCTCGGTGGCGGCGCGTTCGAGGGCCAGGCCGCCGCGATCACGCAGCAGGCGAATCCGATCGGCACCACGTGGTCGGACTACGACAATGACGGCGACATCGACTGCTACCTGTCCGGGGGGCAGAGCCTGCTGTCCGCGCCCGGTCTCCACCGCAACGACGGCAACTTCACGTTCACGAAGATCGTGGCGCCGGACGGCGGCGACGTCGGCGACGTGACGAACAACACGGGCTGGGGCTGCGCGTTCGGCGACGTGAACAACGACGGCTACACCGACATCCTCGTGGCGGCGGCCAACAACTTCCTCGGCGTCACGCACCCGAACGTGCTGCTGCTCAACAACGGCGACGGGACGTTCACGCGCGACACGTCCACGCCGGTCACCGAGCTGCTCGACGCCCACACGATCCCGACGTTCTCGGACTACGACCAGGACGGCGACCAGGACATCTTCATCGGCAGCGGCGAGATCAGCCGGCTCGATCCCGACAACCTCTTCCGCAACCTGTTCCAGGAGAACGGATCGTTCGGGTTCGAGCGCATCACCACGGCGCCGATCGCGACCGATTCCCTCGACGGCCAGGTCTGGAACTGGATCGACTTCGACAACGATCGCGATCTGGATGCCTTCCAGACGAACTACAACTTCAACCTCTCGAACCACCTGTACCGGAACGACGCCGGCACGTACGTGTCGATGACGTCGTCGGACGTCGGCGGCATCGTGGCCACCCAGGGCGCGGCTCTCGGCAACCTCTGGATGGACTTCGACAACGACGGCGACCTCGACTGCCTCGTGACGAACGACGGCGGCGCCGCGAACGAGCTGTGGATCAACGACGGCGACGGGACGTTCACACGCGACCTGTCGAGTCCCGTGGTGCAGGGTTTCGGGCCCCACTACGGATCGCCGGCCGGCGACTATGACAACGACGGCGACGTGGACCTCTACATCCACGGCAACGACAGCACGAAGGGGCTGTACCGGAACGACCTCGCGAACGGGTACGGCTTCCTGAACCTCAAGCTCGTGGGCGCGGGAGCGCCGCAGTCGAACGTGTCCGCGATCGGCGCGCGCGTGGAGGCGCTCGCCACGATCGACGGCACGCCGACCTGGCAGATGCGCGAGGTCCAGGCGCAGAACAGCTTCAACGCGATGAACATGCTGAACGTGCACTTCGGGCTGGGCAACGCGACCGTCGTCGACACGGTCGTCGTGACGTGGCCGGCCGGCGGCACCACCGTCCTGACGGATCTCGCGCCGAGCCAGTTCCTGCAGGTGAACGAGGCGAGCGGAACGTCGGCGCCGGCGGTGGGCAGCGCGGCGTCGCGGCTCGCCCTCCGGGTCACCCCGAATCCGTTCGCGTCGGAGTCAGCCGTGTCGTTCGCGTTGCCCACCCCGGGCGACGTGAAGCTCTCCGTGTTCGACGTCGCGGGTCGCTCCGTGGCGACGCTCGCCCAGGGTCGGCGCGAGGCCGGCGCGCATCGGGTCACCTGGGACGGTCGCAACGCGTCGGGCGGCTCCGTCCCCTCCGGTGTGTATTTCTACCGCCTCGACTTCGGGCCGGAATCCGCGGTCGCCAAGGTGGTCCGGATCGACTGACGGGGACGAGGCGAGAGGGTCCGCCTCCCCGCGGGTCCCGGCCGACGTGCCGGGACCCGCATTTTCTTGTGACCCGCCTGACGGTTTCGAGACGAATTCCGCGCAAGGGCAGGGGACGGCGGATTCCCCGCGTCCTGACTCCGGCAGGAGACGCTCATGCCTCGCATCCCCACGCCCTTCCGTACGCCTCGCCCCCGCGGCTCTCGCGGGATCCGTTCGCTCGCCGTCCTCCCGCGGATCGGCGTCGCGCTGGCCGCCATCGCCGTCTCCGGCGTGGCGGGCTGCGGCGGCGGAGATGGCAGTCCCACCGGACCCGGCGGCCCGAGCGGCGGCCCGATCTCGGCGAAGGTGAACGGTCAGCCGTGGGCCGCCTCTTCGAGCACGAGCCAGGCCGTGACCATCACGAGCCTGCCCGGCGGGTTCATCGTCTCGGGGACCGAGCTCGCGCCCGGCGGAACGGGTGTCACGTACTCGATCACGCTGACCCTGTACAACGTCTCCGGCCCCGGCGACTACCAGCTGGGTGTGAGCTCCACGATGTTCGGCGGGATCGCGATCGCCGCCTCCCCCGGCCAGGGCTGGGCCACGCCCCTCTCCGGGGACGCGGGGCGCGTGACGATCACGGCGCTCGCGGCCGATCGCATCGCGGGGACGTTCGAGTTCACGGCCACGTCGACGCCGGCCGGCGCCGGTGATCTCGTCGTGACCGAGGGGGCGTTCGACCTGCCCCTCCCGGGCGATCCCCTGCTCCCGGTGGCGACCGGCGCGGGCAGTCGCCTCGCCGCCACGATCGGGGGCCAGGAGTGGTACGCGGCCACCGAGGTGACGTCCACCGCGGGCAGCCACTTCATCCTCTCCGCGAACAACGTGAGCCGTTCGTTCGCGCTGTCGGTCTCGCTCACCGGACCCGGCACGTTCGCGCTCGGCCCGACGAACTCGCTCACGATCTCGCAGGGCGTGGAAGGCGGGGTCTGCTGCTGGGGCAGCACGGCCGGCGCGACCGGCACGCTCACGATCACGACCTACGGACCGGAACGCGTCGTCGGATCGATCGAGGCGACGCTCGTGCCGAGCCCGGGCACGGACGCCACCGGCGACCTCGTGGTGACCGGATGCACGTTCGACCTCGGTCTCCAGTGATGGATCGGTCGGGCCGGCAGCCAGGTGCTCCGGACCGACCGGTCCGGCGGACGCGTGTGTTACGATCTCCGTTGCGTTTCGGGCGGAACCCGCCCGTGCGTGCCGGGGAGGGTGCGCGCGCGTGGACCGGGAAGATCTCGACGAGCTGTTCAGCGCGTCCTACGAGGAGCTGCGCCGTCTCGCGCGGTCCGTCCGCTCGGACGATCCGCGCGCGACGCTCGAGCCCACCGCACTCGTGCACGAAGCGTGGATGCGCCTCGCGCGATCCCCGCGCTTCGAGTCCACGTCGCCTCTTCATTTCAAGAGGATCGCGGCGCGCGCGATGAGGCGCGTCCTCGTGGATTCGGCCCGCCGCCGTCACGCGGAGAAGCGCGGCGGCCAGGCGACGTGGGTGACGTTCGACGAGGCGATGCACGTCGGCGCGACGACGGCCGCCGACGTGCTCGCACTCGACGCGAGCCTCGAACGTCTCGCGCTGGCCAGTCCGCGCCAGGCCGCGATGCTGGAGGCGCGCTTCTTTGCCGGCCTCGAGGTCGCGGAGACCGCGGAGCTGCTCGGAGTCTCGGAGTCGACCGTCCTGCGGGACTGGCGGGCCGCCCGGGCGTGGCTCGCGCTCGACATGCGCCGCGCCGGAGAGGCGTAGCGTGGATACGAAGCGCTGGGAGCGAATCCAGGACCTCTTTCATCGCGCGCTGGACATGCCGGCCGGGACGGCGGCGGAGTTCGTTCGCGCCGAGGCGCCGGAAGACGTCGCGCTCGCCGAGGAAGTGATCGGCATGCTGGCGGAGGATCGCGCCGGCGGCGGCTTCCTCGATCGCGCGCTGCCGGACGTCGCACGCGAGGTGCTGGAGTCGGACGTCGCCGATGCCGTGCCCCAGCGACGCTTCGGCCCGTACCGTCCGCTTCGCCGCCTCGGGGAGGGCGGAATGGGGGTCGTGTTCCTCGCGGAGCGGGACGACCTCGGCAACCGGGTCGCGTTGAAGATCCTCCGGGACGGCTGGGTCGCGTCCGCCCGCCGCGAGCGATTCGAGTTCGAGGCTCGCGCGCTCGCGCGATTCGATCACCCCGCGATCGCCCGACTTCTCGATGCCGGCACGACCGAGGACGGCACGCCGTGGATCGCGATGGAGTACGTGGACGGCCGCCCCCTCACCGAGCACTGTCGCGAGCGGCAGGCGTCCTGGGAGGAGCGACTCGACCTCTTCCGCGAGACGTGCGAGGCGGTCCGGCATGCGCATCGCCACGCGATCATCCACCGCGATCTGAAGCCGTCGAACGTGTTCGTGCGCGGCGACGGGCGCATCAAGCTGCTCGACTTCGGAATCGCGAAGTCGCTGGACGCGATCGCCACCGTGGACGATCGCACGCACACCCGGTGGGCGGTGGCGACGCCGGCGTACGCGGCGCCCGAACAGCTGCGGGGCGACGCGATCGGCGTGTACACCGACGTGTATTCCCTCGGCGTCATCCTCTACGAGCTGCTCACCGGGCGCCGGCCGTTCGAGGTCGAGCCGCGCGCTGCGGCCGCGGGGATCCATCCGGCGGTGGCGGGGAGTCCCGTCCCCCCGTCCCAGGCGGATCCGACGTTCGCCCGGCGGGTGCCGCGGAGCGTTCGCGCGGACCTCGACGTGCTGTGCCTCCACGCGCTGCAGCCGGAGGAGGACCGTCGCTACTCGACCGTCGACGCGCTGCTCGAGGACCTGGAGCGACTTCGGGGCGGGCGGCCGCTCGTGGCGCGCCGCGATTCGCTCGCCTACCGGACCGCCCGCTTCGCGCGTCGGAATCGACGTGCCCTCGTGGCCGGCGCGGCGATCGCCGGACTGCTGGCGGTGGTCGGGGCGGTCTCCGTCACGCGGACGACGGCCGCCCGGCGCGAGGCCGAACGCGAGGCGGCGCGCGCTGCGCGGATCCAGGACTTCATGCTCTCCCTTTTCGACGGGGGCGCGGAGGACGCGGCACCGCCCGAGAGCCTGCGCGTGGTGACGTTGCTCGAGCGTGGCGCGGCGGCGGCCAGTGCGCTGCAGGAGGAGCCGATCGCTCAGGCCGATCTCTACCAGACCCTCGGCGACGTGCAGGCGCAGCTCGGCAACTACGAGCCCGCCGACTCGCTGCTCTCGGCCGCGCTGCGCGTCCGTCGGGCGCACCGCGAGCCCCACCACGCGGACGTCCTGCGGAGTCTCGTCTCGCTCGCATCGCTCCGGATCCAGCAGGCGCGTCTCGACCAGGCGGAGCAGTACCTGCAGGAGGCCGGCATGATCGCCTCGGACCGAGCGATCCGGGCGGCGGATCGCGGATCGGTCGCGCTCGAGCGGGGTCGCCTGCTGGAAGCGCGGGGCGAGTACGGGGAGTCGGTGCGAGAGATCGAGCGCGCGGTGGCCTCCGCCGAGGAGGCGGACGACGACGTCGCCGCGACCGCGGCCCTCCACGAGCTCGCGAACGTCCGGTTCTATCTCGGCGACTACGCCGCCAGCGACTCGCTGAACCGCATCGTGCTCGAGCGAACGCGGCGTCGTCTGGGCGCCGGACATCCGTCCGTCGCCGACAATCTCGTGAACCTCGGCGCGGTCCGCAGCCAGCTCGGAGAGTACGAGGAGGCGGAGCGGTTCTTCCGCGAGGGTCTGGAGATCACGCGCGCCTGGTACGGCGACGATCACCCGAAGACCGCTTCGAACCGGACGATGCTCGGCCGCGCGCTCGTGGCCGAAGGGAAGGTCGACGAGGCGCGGAGCGAGCTCGAGCAGGCGCTCGCCGTGGCGCGGCGGGTGTCCGGGGAAGAGCATCCGAGCGTCGCCTCCATCCTGAACGAGCTCGGCATGCTCGCGCTCGCGGCCGACGATCTCGACGGGGCCGAGAAGTGCTTCCGCGACATGGCGGAGATCTACCGCCGTGCGTACGGAGACGCGCACGACTTCGTGGCGGTGGCCGAGTCGAACGTCGCGAGCGTGCTCATGCGTCGCGGGGACTGGGCCGCCGCGGAGCGTCGATTGGCCGACGTGGTCGACCATTTCCGCCGCAGCGTCGGTGACGAGCATCTGAACACCGCGATCGCGCGAGTGAAGCACGGCCGGACGCTGCTCCGGCTCGGCCGCTTCGACGACGCGGCCCTCGAGTCGGCCGCGGGCCGCGACGCCCTGCTCCGCCTGGAGGAGGGAGAGAGTTCCTGGGCGCGTGCCGCCGAATCGGATCTGATCGCCGCGAGCGAGCGCCGCAGCGCACCCTAGAAGTTCCTCGCGCCGCGCGCTCGTCGCCGGGTCCGGGGCGCGGCCGCACCCAAGCGAAACGCTCCGCCGCAGATCGCGACGGAGCGCTCCCGGACGGCCCGGAGTGGGCGGGTCGAGATCAGGCCGGCTCCGCCGGCGCCTCCGGCGGCACGTGCTCGCCGCCGTGCTCGTGGTGGTGCATCTCCTCCGGCATCTTGCCCGTGATCCAGGCGGGATTGCCGGGATAGATCGCGGGATTGAAGACGGTCGAGTACAGGTGCCACACGGCGATCGCGAGCGTCGCGAGGACGGCTTCGTAGAAGTGGATCACGAGCATCACGTCGAGTGCCCCCTTCGGCACCCAGTGCACGAGCCGGTTGTCGAACCACAGGAAGACGCCGGTCACGAACATCACGACGGCTCCCCACAGCAGCGCCCAGTACTCCGCCTTTTCCACGTAGCCGAACCGACGGAACTTCGGGCGATCGTCGCGCTTGCCGAGGTTGTACTGCATCATGTGCGTGAACTGACCGAAGTCCTCGAGGGTCGGCCACATGTCGCGGAAGAAGCGCCGGCCGCTGGTGGTGCGCAGGTAGAACAGGTGCCAGATGCACGTCGCCGTGAACACCACCGCCGCCGTCCGGTGGACGAAGCCGCGTACCGTCGATCCGCCGTCCCAGCCGAACAGCATCTGGAACAACCAGGATTCGTTGTACCGCAACGCGAATCCCGAGACGACGAGCGTCACGAACGTGACGGCGAGGAACGCGTGCTGCGCGATCGCGTTCGGACTCATCCGGGCCACCTGGCGACCGCCCGGGAGGCTCCGGAGCTGACGCAGCCAGTCCAGCGTGACGTACAGCAGCATGCCGCCGATGATCAGGACGATCAGCACGAGGTAGATCCGCGTGAACAGGCGCGCGAATCCCGTGCGTTCGCCCGGACCGGTCTCGTGGATCTTCGTGGTCGCGAGGGCGGTGTCGATGCCGGGATGGCACGATCCGCACGTGTTCACGAGGTTCGCCGGGTTCACCGTGGAACGTTCGTCGGCGCTCGGCAGGATGCGATGGGCGCCGTGGCAGGACGCGCAGTTCGCCACGCGAGTGTCACCCGCCTTGCTCTTGAGGCCGTGGTACGAGTCCACGAACGAGGCGAGCCGCCCGGCCGGCAGTCCGTACTTCTCGTTCAGGAACGCCGACTCGTGACACGGCGCGCACGTCGCCTCGGCGACGTGCGTCGGGCTCACGCGGGCCCGCGGATCGGAGTGCGGCAGGATCCCGTGCTCGCCGTGGCAGGTCGTGCACACCGGCGAATCCGTCTCTCCCCGTTCCGTCAACTGACCGTGAATTCCCTGCCGGTACTCCCGCTCGATCGATTCGTGGCAGCGTCCGCAGGTGGCGGGGATGTTGAAGTGGTTGATCGTGGACTCGGGGTTCCCCGGCCCCAGGATCCGGTGCGCCGTCCCGCCGGAAGAGTGGCAGTCGTTGCACGTCGCGGCGAACGTCATGGAGCCGCCCAGCGTCGCCCGCCCGTGCACGCTCGTCTCGTACACCTCGACCGGCCGCTTCAGCTTGATGTCGTGCAGCTTCGCGAGGTCCGTGTCGCGATGACAGTTCCCGCACGTATCCGGAAGATTCCGCGGATTCACCCAGGATGCCTCGTCGTTGGACGGGCGGATGTCATGAGAACCGTGACAGCTCGCACAGGTGGGAATGTCGGGATCCGCCCCGACCGCCACCCGCCCGTGCATCTTGTAGACCTCGACCTCGTCCTCGTGGCACTGCCCGCAGGACACCGGGGCGAGCTCCTCGTCGTGGGGGAGCTCCGCGATGTCCGAGTGGCAGTCCACGCAGTCGAAGCCGGCATGCACCGACGGCTCGAGCGTGGCCTCGGTCACGAAGGGAGTGTCTTCGTCGGTCCGATCGCCGTGGCACTCCAGGCAATCGGACGTGGGAATCGTCTCGGCCCCCGTGGGGGGAGCCCAGACCAGCAGCGCGGCGACCAGAAGGAGGCCACGCGCACGCGACGCGGGCGTCACCATGCCTTGTACGTCCTTTCCGGAGACGGTGGTCTCACTCGGGGGCCTGCCGGAAGGCCGAACGCGAAACAGTACGTCCGCTCCGCGAGCGCGACCCATACGCGTTTTCCGGTGGTTCGCAAAATGTGTCTGGGCGCGGAAGGCCGTCGAATCGGCCACCGGCCGGTCATTCTCGGGTCCACTGATGCTCGATCCGGACACGGAATCCCCGCCGGAAGAGCCGGACACACTTTCCGCACCACAACGTTCGGGAACCACGTACTCGGTGGGGACGGACGAAGGGAGTAAGTAGTCACTAACAACGCAGGAGGCCCGATGTCCCCGACCACGAATCGACGGAGCGCGAAGTCGCCGAGCCGGCTGCCGGCGGTGGAGCGACGGGAGCGGATCCTCACGGCGTGCGCCGGGGTCTTCGCGGAGCACGGCTTCGCCGGGACGCGGACCCGCGACCTGGCGGAAGCGTGTGGGGTGTCGGAGGCGATTCTCTACCGGCACTTCCGCGGCAAGGAAGCGCTGTTCGAGGCCGTGCTGGAGCGCGAGATCGGGAGGTTCGACATCCCGGCCTTTCTCGCGGAGCTCGCCCCGGTGTCCGGTGACGAGGCGGTCTTCCGCGCGATCGCGCTCCGGATGCTCGAGATCGGTACCGAGAATCCCACGGTTCATCGGTTGCTGGTGGCCACGACGCTCTCGTCGTCTCCGCGCGTGCGTGGCCTGTACGTGACCTGGCGAAGACCGTTCGTGGAGTTCCTGGAGGAACGAGTGCGCCGGGGAATCGAGCGCGGCGAGATGCGCGCCGTGGATCCGACCCTCACCGCGCGGGCCTTCGTGGGGCTCGTGATGGACTGCGTTCTCAGTTGCCACCTTTGGTCGACGATCGGCTTTGCCCAGCCGACATCGCAGGCGCTCGTCGACAACAACGTGCCGACCTTCGTGCGGGGGTTGCGCGCGGATCCGGAGGGATGACGGTGCCAGTCCTTCTCCTTCGGACTGCGGGCCCCCCGGCGAGGGGATCGGTGCCGCCGCGCTCCGGCTCGCGGTTCGGGCCGGAGTGCGGGTCGCCACGCCGCCCCGCGGGGCGGCAGTTCCGGCTTCGCCGGAAGGAGGTGTCCCCATGCCTGCGACTCCCCGGAAGCGTGCACGAGCTTGCGCGCGGGCCGGGCCGAGGATCCTCGCCGCACTCCTGACCCTGCTGCCGGGCGTTTCCGCGCTCGCGTACGAGGTCGACTCGTTCGAGGCGCGAGCGGCGGCCTATGTCGACGATGCCGCTTGCCTCGAATGCCACGAGGAGTACGCGGCGTCGACGACCGTTCATCGGGATCTCGAGGAGTTCGAGACCGCGGCGGTCGTGACCCGCGGTTGTCAGTCCTGCCACGGCCCCGGTTCGCTGCACGTCGAGAGCAACGACCCCGACGACATCCGGAATCCCGCGACCGCCGACCCGGTGGTGGCGAATCGCGCGTGCCTGCAGTGCCACCGCGCGGATGACGTCGGGGCGTTCGAGATGTCGCTGCACGCAGCGGCCGACGTGTCCTGTGTTTCGTGTCACGACATCCACGGTCCGCAGCGCGGCGCGTTGCTGCGTTCGAGTCAGCCGGACCTCTGTGTTTCCTGTCACCAGGACCAGCGCGCGTCGATGTACCTTCCCTCGCACCATCCCGTGCGGGAAGGCCGGATGACGTGCACCGACTGTCACGACCCGCACGGCTCCACGCCCTCCGCGGCGTCTGCCGGACGGCCGAACGACCTGTGTCTCAGCTGCCACGCCCGGCACGCCGGACCGTTCGTCTTCGAGCACTCGCCGGTGATCGAAGACTGCACGATCTGCCATGCGCCGCACGGGTCCGTGGCGAACTCGCTGCTCGTGCAGAACGAGCCGTTCCTCTGCCTCCAGTGTCACCAGGCGCACTTCCACGCCACGATCCCCGGCATCGACGGCGAGTTCACCTCGCTCGACGGCTACAGCGCCGTCTCCACGCACGACGCCTCGAAGCGGGGGTTCCTGACGAAGTGCACGCAGTGTCACACGGAGATCCACGGTTCGGATCTTCCGTCGCAATCCATCAGCGGCCAAGGCGCCGCCCTCACGCGATGACGGAAGGAGGCGAAACCATGAGGAACCATCGTGGAGTGCGCGTTCTCGCCGTCGCCGCGGTCGCTCTGCTCGGGATGTCGCATCCCGGGACGGCGTCGGGGGAAGACGAGAGCGCATCCCTGGAGGGAACGGTGTCGGTCGGAGGGTACGGGGCGTCGCTCGATGGCGTCACCGGCCGGGTCCGCGAGTACGACGTGGACCGCGAGGATCTGGATCCGGATCTGAAGCTGGAGCTCTTCGGCTGGAACGACGCGAACCGCTTCGATCTCCGTACCGAGTTCCGCAACGAGACCGAGCTGGATCTGGACGCGAGACTCGACGCCGGGAAGAACGTGGACGTGAAGTTCTCCCACCGATCGTTCTACCACTCGCTCGACCACGACCTGCTCGGCAACTTCGGCTGGCGCGAGCGTGTCGGCGTGGACAGCCTCGGCGGAGACGTCGGGGGCGGCAAGATGCTCACGTCGGAGGATACGGATCCGCTGGCCGTGTACGGCGTCCGCGTCACCGATACGAAGGAACGTCTCGAGATGCACGTCCCGGTGGGAACCGGCACGACGTTCCTGGCCGAGTACCGAAACCTGAGCCGGGAAGGCACGCGGCAGGTTCTCGGCGTCGATCACTGCGCGAACTGTCACGTGCGGGGTCAGACGGCCGTGGTCGACGAGCGGATGCAGCAGGCCACGCTCGGCCTCTCGACCGTGCTGTCCGAGGTGAAGGTCGGGTACCGGTTCTCGGTACGCGACTTCGACAACCGGGCGGAGGCGGCGCGCAACCGGTTCATGCAGGCGCGGCATCCCGTCAACGGTGCTTCGGGGGCGGAGTTCGCGAGCCGTCTGCTGTACGAGAACGAGACACTCGAGGTCTCCAAGACCCCGAACAACCTCACGCGCAGCCATGCCGTCGAGGTGGCGGTGGACCTCTCCGGATCCCAGACGGTGCGGGGTTCGTACGTGCGCACCGACGCGGAGAATCAGTCCGCCGGCATCAAGATGGAGACCAACGCGGCGACGCTCGCCTGGCAGGCCCGGCTGGCGCGCGCCGTACGGGCGTCGGCGAGCCTCACGCGTCGCGAGCTGCAGAACGATTCGTGGGAGCTCGATCTGCCGAACTGGCGCGAGGGACGACCGGGGGGTGGCCAGGACTTCGACTGGACCCGGCTGTCGGCCTACGACCGCGAGGAGTACCTCGGGAGCGCGCGGCTCGTCTGGGCGTCCCGTCCCGGGCGGAACCTCCGGCTCGACTACGCGTTGCACAGCACGGATCGCGATCACGTCCTGCTGGATCCCGACGACGATTCCGCGACACGTACCGTGCAACACACGGTTCGCGCGACGTGGTCGGAACGCATCGCGAAGGCCACACGCTCTCGCCTTTCGGCCGAGTACGAGCACACGAGCCTTCCGTTCGTGAGCGTGCGCGGCATCTGTGAGGAGGCCGGCAGCGACGTCTTCATGCCGATCGACGGGGGACAGCCGAGCGACTGGATCTACTACTTCCAGCGCGAGAGGATCGGCACGGGTGCGAGCCTTCCCACGAAGGCGGTCCGGCTGAAGGGCAATCTCACCCACGGCTTCGGCGCCCGGGCGTCCGTGTCCGCCTACGCGAACGCGGCGTTCGAGAAGAACGACGACCTGAATCTCTACGACTTCGAGCGTACGGTCATCGCGCCGGGATTCTCGGCGTTGCTGATGCCGAGCGACGAGTTCGTGTTCGCGACGGGGGTCGCCCACAGTCGCATCAAGTCGAATGCGAAGTTGTGCGTCACCGTCATGGATGGGTGAGCGGGCCACCTGCTGGGCACGGTCGGTGCCTACGAGCATTTCGGTTCCGCTTCGGACGTCGTGGACTACGAGACGAAGGCCACCTCCCTGCACGCGTCCGGCGAGATCGTTCCGGAGGGACGACCCTGGCGGGTGTCGATCGCCGGAACGCTGACGTTCACCGAGGGATCGTTCGACGCACCGGACGTCGAGCTTCCCGAGGAGACGGTGGCGATCGCCGACTACGATTTCTCGGCCATCCCCGAGTACAGCCGCCTGAAGTACCGCCAGATCGAGCTGACTTCCCGGGTGTCGCGCAGCTTCTCCCGCGACGCCTCGGGCTACGTGGAGCTCGGCTGGTACGACCTGCAGGACGACTCTCCCTGGGTGTACGGCGACGAGACCGGCTCCGTGCTGGTCACGCGGGCCGGCGTCCAGACGTCGTTCTGATCGTTCGCGGCCGCCCTTCTCCGGGGGAGGAGGGCGGCCGTCGAATCGCGCGGATCGATCGTGCCCCGCGTCGTCGCTTCGAGTCGGGCCGGTCGGTTCTGCGGTACTCTCCCCGCCGGGAGGGTTCATCCATGTCGACGACCGGTCCACGCCTCGGAAATCCGGACTCCATTCGCGACGGATACGATCGGTGGGCGAAGGTCTACGATCACGATCGGAATCCGTTGCCCGCGCTCGAGGAACCCGTCGTCCGCGCCCTCGAGCCCGCGAACCTCCGCGGCCTGCGTGCGCTCGATCTCGGCTGCGGGACCGGCCGCCATGCGATCCGCCTCGCGGAGCGCGGGGCTCACGTCACCGCGGTGGACTTCTCCGCCGGCATGATCGACGCGGCGCGCGGCAAGCCGGGAGCGGAATCGGTGAAGTTCGTCGTCCACGATCTCACCGTCACGCTGCCGTTCGACGACCAATCCTTCGAGCTGGTCGTGAGCGGCCTCGTCCTCGAGCACCTCGGCGATCTGGACCGGTTCTTCGGCGAGATCCGCCGGGTCCTGCGTCCGTCCGGCGTGGCGATCGTGTCCGCGATGCACCCCGCGATGTACCTCCGCGGGAGCCAGGCCCGCTTCACCGATCCCGACAGCGGCGAGGTCGTGGAGCCGGGGAGTCACCCGCACGGGATCGGCGACTTCGTGACGGCGGCGCTCGGCGACGGGCTCCGCCTCACGCACCTGAGCGAGCACACGCCGGACGCGGAGTTCGCGGGGCGGTTTCCGCGGTGCGAGAAGTACGTCGGGTGGCCGATGCTCGTGGTGTTCGCGTTCGGCGTGTGAGTCAGTCCGCGGTGGCACCGGGAAGGTGCGCGGTCCACCACTCGCGTGCTTCGTCCGGACTCCACTCCGGAATCCCGCAGCTCGCCAGCCGCGCGCTGAGATCGGCGGCGGACGCCGGACGTCGCGCGGGGTCCTTCGCGAGGCAGGCGAGCACGATCTCGTCGAGCGCGGCGGGGATCTCGAGCTCGGTCCGCTGCGACGGGGGCACCGGCTCCGAACGGGCGTGGTGCACCAGCAGATCCACCGCGCCGGTCCCGTCGAACACGAGCCGACCCGTCAGCAGCCAGTACGCCACGCAGCCCACAGCGTAGAGATCGGACCGCGCGTCGGCGCGGTCGGCGCCCCGGGCCTGCTCCGGCGCCATGAACGCCGGCGTTCCGCTGATCACGCCTTCCATCGTCAGTGCCGTGGCGGAGCTCGCATCCGTCCCGGTCTTCACCAGACCGAAGTCGAGCACCTTCACGAAATCGTGGTCGCGACCGTAGCGGCACACGTAGACGTTCGCGGGCTTGATGTCCCGGTGGGTGAGCCCGCGCTCGTGCGCCTCCGCGAGCGAGTGGCACATCTGACGCAGGATGCCGATCGCGCGGCCGGCCGGCACGGGTCCGAAGCGACGCACGAGCGAGTCGGCGTCGAGGCCGTCGAGGAGCTCCATCACGTAGTAGAACGTGCCCTCGTCGCTCACGCCGTAGTCGAACAGGTTGATCGTGTGCGGGGAACGCAGCGC
>JAGQIB010000068.1 GCA_020431545.1 Gemmatimonadota bacterium | reverse complement strand
CGTCGAAGACGTTCTGCTTCTTGTCGAGCATTCCGGTGGCGTGCCATTCCTCCCCGAACTCCCCGCCGCCCCGCAGGTTCGCGACCGCATAGATCCCGCCCATCTCCAGCCACACGATGCGCGAGGCGGAGAACGACGGCTTCATGCTGAGGCGAAAGCCGCCGTAGCCGTACAGGTACACGGGGTTCCGTCCGTCGCGCGCCTGGTCCCGGTCGCGCACGAGGAACATCGGGACGCTCGTTCCGTCGCGACTTTCGTACCGGACCTGCTCGGAGGTCCAGCGCTCCGAGTCGAGGTCCAGGTCGGGCTTCCACGTGAGCTCGGTCGCTCCCGTGCGAACGTCGTGGCGGTAGATGCTCCCGGGGAACGTGAACGACTGGAACGTGAAGAAGAAATCGGAGTCGCTCTCGCGCGCGGACACGCCACCGACGGTGCCGAGAGTGGGAAGCTGGACCTCGCGCACGAGGTCGCCTTCGAGCGTCCAGACCCGGAGCTTCGAGCTCACGTCCTCCAGCGAGACGGTCACGAGACGGTCGCTCACGATCCGTGCGGACTGCAGCACGCCGCGTCCTTCGGGGAGCACGTCTCGCCGCCGGCCCGTCGCGGGCTCGATGGCGAGGATGCGCTGACGCGGTGCGTCCTCGTCCGTGCGGAACCAGAGCTCGTCGCCGCGCGACGTCACGAGCGAGCGATCCGCGTCGAAATCATCGAACAGGCGCACGAACTCGCCGTCGTTCCGCGTGAGGTCGCGCACCCAGACCGCGTTCTGGCGGCCCGAGCCGGCCCAGATCGACACCACGAGCCAGCGTCGATCCTCGGTGACCGTGGGATCGAATCCCCATTCGGGGTGCTCCGGCGGCGCCTCCAGGACCAGCTCATCTTCCGACTGGTCCGTGCCGAGGCGGTGCAGGTACAGCCTCTGGTTCTCGTTCACGGAGGAAAAGGCGTCCCCCTCGGGGGTCGGATAGCGTCCGTAGTAGAACGACTCGCCGTCGTTCGCCCACTCGGGCGAGCTGAACTTGACCCAGCGGAGCACGTCCGGCAGTTCCCGCCCCGTGTCGACGTCCACGACGTGCAATGTGCGCCAGTCCGAACCGCCCTCGCTCTTCCCGATCGCGATCAGGCGGCCGTCTCTCCGGTAGGAAACCTCGCGCAGCGCGATCGTGCCGTCCGCCGACCAAGCATTCGGATCGATGAGCGGGCGCTCCGAGCCGTCGGCGTCCGTGACCCACAGGACCCGTTGATTCGCGAGGCCTTCCTGCCGACTCTGGAACGTGCGGTCGCCGTGTCGGACCGGCACCGACCGATCCTCGTGATCCATCAACGACTCGAGCCGACGAACGACGGCAGCCCGCTCGGGGACGTCGGCGATCCAGTCGGCCGTGGCCGTGCGCTGCGCGTCGATCCAGCGGCGGACCTCGACGTCGTCCATGGCCTCGAGCCACCGGTACGGGTCCTTCACTTCGACGCCGGCGTAGTCGTCGACGTGATCGACGGTCCGGGTCTCGGGCACGGACGCGGGCACGGGCGGGGCGGAGGACCCGGCGGCGGCGGGGACGGCCGCGGCAAGGGTCAGGGCGAGCGGGACGCTCGCGACGAGGCGGCGGAGCGAGGATCGGGACGGGCGCACGGCACTCTCCGGCTGCGGGATCGGCGGATTCGGAGGATTGCCGCAGGGTACTCCAGAGCCCCCCTTCGTCGGGAGCCGGTTTTCCCCCTTTCCGGGGCCCGCCGGAATCGGGTATCATCCGCGGCTGCTCGGTCCGTGAACGGAGGAAGACCCCCGGCGTTGCGACCCTGGTACCGGTTCTGCCGCGATGTGGTCCGTTGGCTGGCCCGGGGACTGTGGGGGTTGCGGGTCGACGGTCTGGAGAAGCTCCCGCGCGACGGCGCGGCCGTGGTGGCGAGCAACCACCGCAGCCTGCTGGATCCGCCCCTCCTCGGCAGCGTCCTGCCGCGGGAGTCGGGCTTCGTCGCGAAGCGCGAGCTGTTCTCGGTGCCGGGTCTCTCGACCCTGATCCGGTCGCTGAACGCGATACCCATCGAGCGGGGACGCCTCTCGATGGAGAAGATGGACGAGCTGGCCGAGTTCCTGGACGGTGGGAAACTCCTCCTGTACTTCCCGGAGGGGACCCGTTCGAGGAGCGGCGAGCTGGGTCGAGCCAAGGCCGGCATCGGCGTGCTGCTCACGAAGCGCGCGGTTCCGGTCGTCCCGGCCTTCGTGCAGGGAACCGAATCCCCGGTCCGGAATCTCTTCCGGCGGGGCCGTCTGCGGATCGTGTTCGGCGACCCGCAGACGATCCCGGGGGACGCGGGGCCCGAAGAGCCCCGGGAGCGTGCGCGCTGGATCGCCGAGGCGGTCCTCGCCCGCATCCGGGAGCTCGGCGAGGAGTCCGCGGAGAACGGGAGGGCGGGACGGAAGCTCTGAGCCGCTGCGAGCGCCGGGCATCCGGATCCGCGAATTCAGAAGAAGGGTAGGAACCAGACTAAATGATGGATCGGAACGATCGCGACGACATGTCGACCGCGATGGAAGAAGACGAGGCCCCGCGCCGCCCGGCCGTGCCGGAGCCGCCGCGCCTCGTGAACCTCGCGGACGAAGAAGACGTGGACCTCGAGTCTCCCGAGATCAAGGAGCTCCTGGCCCTCTACGAGGAGACCCTCGGCAGCGTGACCGAGGGGCAGATCGTGAAGGGCAAGATCCTGGGCGTGTCCGAGAAGGACGTGCTCGTGGACATCGGCTTCAAGTCGGAAGGGGTCATCAACCTCTCCGAGTTCTCGGACCCGTCGCTGCTGAAGGCGGGCGACGAGGTGGAGGTCTACCTCGAGCGCATGGAGAACAACGACGGTCTCGTCGTCCTCTCCAAGCAGCGTGCCGACTTCCTGCGGGTGTGGAACAAGATCAAGGACGCCTACGACTCCGGCGAGGTCGTCGAGGGACGCCTCGTGCGCCGCATCAAGGGCGGCGTGGTCGTGGATCTGTTCGGCGTCGACGCGTTCCTGCCCGGCTCGCAGGTCGCCCTGCGTCGCGTCCCCAATCTCGACGACCTGATCGGCCAGACGCTCCAGTTCCGCGTGATCAAGCTGAACAAGCGTCGCCGCAACATCGTGGTCTCGCGCCGCGTGGTGCTCGAGGAGGAGCGCGCGGTGAAGCGCGGCCGCCTGATCAAGGAGCTCGAGAAGGGACAGGTGCGCAAGGGCCAGGTCAAGAACATCACCGACTTCGGCGCCTTCGTGGATCTCGGCGGCATCGACGGTCTGCTCCACATCACGGACATGTCGTGGGGCCGGGTCAGCCATCCCTCGGAGGTCGTCTCCATCGGCGACGAGATCGAGGTGAAGGTCCTCGAGTTCGACAAGGAGCGGGAGCGCATCTCGCTCGGGCTGAAGCAGCTCGAGGCGTACCCGTGGGAGAAGGTCGGCGAGAAGTACCCGGTGAACACGAAGGTGCGCGGTCGTGTCGTTTCCATCACGGACTACGGCGCCTTCGTGGAGCTCGAGAAGGGCGTGGAGGGACTGATCCACGTCTCCGAGATGAGCTGGACGCGCCACGTCCGTCACCCGGCCAAGATCCTGAACATCGGCGACGTCATCGATGCCGTCGTGCTCAAGGTCGACCAGGAGAACGAGAAGATCTCGCTCGGCCTCAAGCAGGTGGAGCCGGATCCGTGGCTCACGCTGGACGACAAGTACCCGGTGGGCTCGAAGTTCTCGGGCAAGGTCCGCAATCTCACGAACTTCGGAGCGTTCGTGGAGCTCGAGGAAGGCATCGACGGCCTCGTGCACATCTCCGACATGTCGTGGACCAAGCGGATCCGTCACCCGAGCGAGGTCGTGAAGAAGGGCGACGACGTGGAAGTCGTGGTCCTGAACATCGACAAGGAAGCGCGCCGGATCTCGCTCGGACTGAAGCAGGTCCAGGACGATCCGTGGCTCGACCTCTCCGAGCAGTACCAGCCGGGAGTCAGCGCCCACGGTCGGATCAGCCGCGTGCTCGATCGCGGCGTGGTCGTGGATCTGAAGGACGACCTCGAGGGCTTCGTGCCGATCAGCCACCTCGGCTGGGAGAACATCACGAGCCCGGCCGAGCTGTTCCACGAGGGCGACGAAGTGCCCCTCAAGGTGCTGAGCCTGGATCAGCAGCAGCGCCGGATCGTGCTCTCGCTCCGGGACTACCTGAACGAGCTGGACGACGAGGACGAGATGAACTTCCGGGCCGACGTGCAGAAGCGGGCCCGGGAGCGGCAGGAGTCCGGCGAATCCGCCGCGGCGGAGAAGTCGGACGCCGACGCCTCCACGTTCGAGGAGATCGAGCGGTCTCTCGGCGGGGAGTAGGAGTCGGCGAAACCCCTTGACGCGAGGACCCCGAAAGTCCGATTTTTCGGGGTCCCGCGTCGGGTTTGGCCGCCGGAACGGGCCGCAGGGTCCTTTGGGCGGTCGACGCCTCGGGGCGTCGGGGGCGATTAGCTCAGCTGGTTAGAGTGCCTGCTTGACATGCAGGAGGTCACTGGTTCAAGTCCAGT
>JAGQIB010000067.1 GCA_020431545.1 Gemmatimonadota bacterium | reverse complement strand
GGCAGCGTGATCTCGGGGCCGCCCTGCGAATCACGGAGCAACTCGGAGATCGCGTTGATCGTGCCGGAGGAACCGATCGACGTCTCCCAGTGCATGCCGCGCAGCTCCTCGCGCGCGCCGCGCAGCTCGAGCGCCACCGCGGTCTCGGCTTCTCGGAACGCGTCACGGGTGAGCGCGCCATCGGGGAAGAAACGCTTGGAGTACGACACGCAACCCATGTACAGACTGTGCGCCCGCAGCACCTCGAGCCCCGCGCCGACGATGATCTCGGTGCTGCCGCCGCCGATGTCCACCGCGAGGCGACGTCCCGCGTAGGGCTGCGCGTGGCAGATTCCCTGGTAGATGAGGCGCGCTTCCTCCTGGCCGGACACGATCTCGATCGCGTGGCCGAGCGCGTCCTTCGCGCGCGAGCGAAAGCCCAGATCGCGCGACGCCTTCCGCAGCGTGTTCGTGCCCACGGCGCGAACCTGGCCCGCCGGCAGCTCACGCAGCCGCTCGCCGAATCGCTTCAGGCAATCCACGGCGCGCGCCTGCACGTTCGGGTCGAGCGTGCCGTCGGGGAGGAGGCCCTCCGCGAGACGCACCGGTTCGCGCAGGCGATCGATCACCGTGAGCTCGTGGCCCTGCGCGCGCGCGATCACCATGTGCTGTTCGAGCCGAGATCCACCGCTCCCACGGTGACGGCCTCCGCCGGTCCCACGAGCTCCTGCGGCACGGGGACCGGCCCGGTCACGACTCGTCTCCGAGCGCGCGCAGCATCCGCGGCGTGGCGAGGCATTGGAGGTCGCCGCAGAGTCTCTCCGGATGCCACTCGATGACGGCCACCCCGGACTTCTTGAGCCACGCGAACGGTTCGCGACTGCCCACGAGGCGTGCGAGTACGAGCGACAGGTGCGGGTTGTGGCCGGTGAGCAGGAACGTGCCCGGCCCGGCCTCGTGCACCCGGGCGAGCAGGCTCGTGGGGTCGGCCTCCGGCAGGAGCTCGGGCACACGCACCGGATCGAGACGCGGCGCGAGCACGTCGCGCGCGATCTCCGCCGTCTGCACGGCTCTCACGTACGGGCTCGTATAGATCGCGTCCGGGCGCACGTCGAGACGCGCGAGCCCGCGCATCGCGGACTCCGTGCGTTTGCGACCCTGCGCCGTGAGGGCGCGCTCGGGATCGTCGGGGCAGGCCGGATCGTCGCGGTCGATCGCGATGCCGTGTCGAAGCAGGACGAGCGTCGTCACGTTCTATTCCTTCCCGGCCTCGCCGGTGGCTCCGGTGGACTCCGCGGTTTCCGCCGCCTCCGGTCCACTCGGATGGCGCAAGCCCGCGGCGACCCGCTTCCAGCGTGCGCGGCTCGGCGCGCGGAACGCCGCCGCGAACCGTCGTCGCGACTTCACGGCGACTCGCTCGAGGGAATCCCGCCAGACGTCGATCGCGTCCGCGGTCCGCGCGGGCCAGTCCGGGGAATCGTCCGCGAGCGTGCGCAGTCGGTCCAGAAAAACTTCCGCGTCCTGTCCGGCGCCGAGCGCGTCCTGCACGCGACGGGCGTGAGCGATCCAGGTCGCGGCATCCGGACCCAGCACCGGGGCGTGAAACTCCAGACAGTAGCGCAGGCGCTTCGCGAGGATCCGCACCCGGTGGTAGTCCGCGGCCGGAGATGTCGGACGAAGCGCGCGACCGGCCCGCAGGAAC
>JAGQIB010000066.1 GCA_020431545.1 Gemmatimonadota bacterium | reverse complement strand
GCGATGGAGCGCCAGTACCAGCGCACGCGCATCCAGGAGGAGTCGCTCAAGTACGAGTCGCTCAAGCACACGGGCGAGCTCCCGATCGTGGGCGTGAACACGTTCCTGGATCCGGAAGGCTCCCCCACCGTCCTCCCGCGGGAAGTGATCCGCTCCACCGAGGACGAGAAGGAGTTCGCGATCAGCTCGCTCTCCGCGTTCCAGCAGCGGAACGAGGGAACGGCTCGGGAGGCGCTCGCGAATCTGCGCCGCTCGGCGCTCGAGGATCGCAACACGTTCGACGCGCTGATGGAGGCCGCGAAGGTCTGCTCGCTCGGCCAGATGACGAACGCTCTCTACGAGGTGGGCGGGCAGTACCGGCGGAACATGTGATGGCGGAGACGTTGACGAAGGCCGACTCCTGGCGCGCCCGTTTCGAGAAGGAGACGGGCCGGTCGCCGGAAGAGGGCGCGACCTCCTTCGGAGGGGTCCGCCTCGAGCCGCTCGCGACGGAGCGTCCCGATTCCCGGGGCGTGTGGCCGGCGGAGCGCGGCCCGGCGGAGGCGCCGCGGACGGCCGCCGTCCCGCTCGAGGATGCGGCCGGGAAGGTGATCGGAGCGGACCTCGAGCTCGATCCGGGGACGCCGGCCGTGGTCGTCGCCCGGCTGGTGGAGCGTGGACTCGCGGGGTCCGCGAACGAACCGCCCCGTTTTCGGGTCCCCGCTTCGACGGATTCCCTGCTCACGGTCGTCACGATCCGCGCGCTCCGGGCGGTGTGGGCGAAGGCGCTCGTCGCGCGGAGTCGCGCCGTCGTCACCCCGCACGTGCAGGTGACGACACCGGAGGCGTCGATCACGCGCGAGGATCCGTGGAACAACATCCTGCGCGCGACGTCGCACGCGTTCGCCGCGATCGTGGCCGGCGCCGACGGCGTGACCCTCGCCCCCTTCGACGCCGCCCTCGACTCGAAGGAACCGGGCGCGGAGCGGCTCGCCGCCCTCACTCCGGAGCTGCTCACCGAGGAGTGCGCGCTCGCCGACGTGGTGGATCCGGCCGGCGGTTCGTTCGCGCTCGAGCAGTGGACGGATCGGATCGCCCGGGCCGCGTGGGCCGACCTCGATCTCGGCCCCGCGTGGGACGACGTCGACGTGCCGTCGCCCGTCCTGCCCGCGCCGGCCGCGAAGGAGACGCCGGAGGGCATCGCGCGTCGCCGACGCTACGTCGCCGCCGATCTCCAGGACGTCGCGGTCGACGCGTGGCCGGGCCAGCCGCGCTACGCGCGCGGACCGTACGCGTCGATGTACGTCGGCCGGCCGTGGACCGTGCGGCAGTACTCCGGCTTCTCCACCGCCGAGGAATCGAACGCGTTCTACCGGCGCAACCTCGCCGCCGGCCAGCGCGGGCTCTCGATCGCGTTCGATCTCGCCACGCACCGCGGCTACGACTCCGATCATCCGCGCGTGGTCGGCGACGTCGGGATGGCCGGCGTGGCGATCGACTCGATCCGAGACATGGAGATCCTGTTCGACGGGATCCCGCTCGGTGAGATGTCCGTCTCCATGACCATGA
>JAGQIB010000065.1 GCA_020431545.1 Gemmatimonadota bacterium | reverse complement strand
GGGAGCTGTACGCGGGGGGCGAGCTGCCGGCCGAGCTGGAACGTCGCCTCGGGCCGGGCCTGCTCGCGGACGACGGCGCGGTGGACCGCGCGGCGCTCGCGAATCTCGTGTTCCGGGACTCCTCGGTGCGGCGCGAGCTGGAGTCGATCGTCCATCCCGCGGTCCGGGCGACCATCCTCGGGCGCCTCGACGTGTGGCGCGCGGAGCCGTTCGACGGCTTCGCCGTGATCGACGCCGCGCTGCTGGTGGAGGCGGATTCGCCGTACCCGCTGGACGCGCTCGTGGTGGTGACGGCGGGGGTGGAGACGCGCATCGAGCGGCTGCGGGGCCGCGGCGTCCCCGAGGCCGACGCGCGACGTCGTATCGCGGCCCAGGCGTCGGACGAGGAGAAGATCGCCCGCGCGGACTACGTCGTTCGCAACGACGGCGATCTGGAGGCCCTCGAGCGCGCGGTGGCGCGCCTCGCCGAGGATCTCGAGCGTCACGCCTCCGGCCGTGCCCGGGGCCCGGAAACCGGCTGAACGCGCGCTTTCCCGGGCGCCGCCTTCCCGGTAGACTGCCCGCAATCATCGACCAGAGACTACGCGGTCCGAGGCACTCGGGCCGCGCCGGCACGGAGCCGGGGGAGGGGTGCGAGGATGAACGAGGAGATCCGGCGAACGCTGTCCGAGCTCGAGAAGAGGATCCAAGAGCTCGGGAGGTATCTTTGACGTCGACACGCGACGTCGACGGATCGCCGAGCTGGAAGAGCGTTCGGCCCAGCCCGAGTTCTGGGACCGCGCCGAGGAGGCGCAGAAGGTCCTCCGCGAGCTGAAGACCGAGAAGGACCAGGTCGGCGCGTACGACGATCTGAGCCGTCGCCACGAGGATCTCGGCGTGCTCGCCGAGCTGGCCTCGGAGGAAGACGACGAGGGTGTCGAGAAGGAGGCGCGCGACGGGCTCGAGCCGCTCGAGAAGGCCGTGGCGGCGCTCGAGGTGCGCAGTCTCTTCCGCGACGAGGCGGATCACCGTCCCGCCATTCTCACGATCAACCCGGGCGCCGGCGGCATCGACAGCCAGGACTGGGCGGAGATGCTGCTCCGCATGTACCTGCGCTGGGCGGACACGCGCGGCTTCTCCACCGAGATCGTGAACGAGCAGCCGGCCGAGGAGGCGGGCATCAAGAGCGCCACGGTGATCGTGCGCGGCGAGTACGCGTACGGCTACCTCAAGGTGGAGAACGGCGTGCACCGGCTGGTCCGGATCTCGCCGTTCGACGCGCAGAAGCGACGTCACACGTCGTTCGCCTCGGTGTTCGTGTACCCGGAGGCCGATGAGGACGTCGCGATCGAGATCGACGACAACGATCTTCGCTGGGACACGTTCCGCGCGAGCGGCGCCGGCGGGCAGCACGTGAACAAGACCGACTCGGCCGTGCGCATCACGCACCTGCCGACCGGGATCGTGGTGACGTGCCAGACCGAGCGTTCCCAGCACCGCAACCGCGACACCGCGATGAAGCTCCTGAAGTCGAGGCTGTACGATCGAAAGCGGGATGAGGAGCGCAAGAAACGCCAGGAGCTGGAGGACGAAAAGGGCGATGCGGCCTGGGGCAACCAGATCCGCTCGTACGTGTTCCAGCCCTACACGCTCGTGAAGGATCACCGCCTGAACCTGGAGAACGGCAACGTCCAGGCGGTCATGGACGGCGACATCGACCTGTTCATCGAGGCCGCGCTGCTCGCGGGGCTCGGCGGGCTCAAGGCCCCGGAGGGGAGCAAGTGACCACGGAGACGAACCCGGTCCTCGGCGACGAGAACGATCAGATCCGGTCCCGGCAGGAGAAGCGGACCCGGCTCGAGGAGGCGGGCATCTCCGTCTATCCGAACGGCTACCCCGTGACCCACTGCGCGACCGAGGCGGTGGCGGCGTACGAGCGGGCCGCGGCCGAAGCGGGCGACGGCGAACCGGCGCGCGTGGAGGTCTCGATCGCGGGGCGACTCATGTCGCGTCGCAAGATGGGGAAGGCGTCGTTCCTGCACCTGCAGGACCGCTCGGGTCGCGTGCAGATCTATCTCAAGAAGGACATCGTGGGCGAGGACGCCTACGAGCGTCTGACGCTCGCGGATCTCGGCGATTTCCTCGGCGTCTCCGGCTCGATGTTCGTGACGCGTACGGGCGAGGTCACGGTGCAGGCGGAGTCCTGGACGTTCCTCGGCAAGGCGATGCGTCCGCTGCCCGACAAGTGGCACGGCCTCGTGGACAAGGAGTCGCGGTTCCGGCAGCGGTACCTGGACCTGCTCGTGAACGAGGAGTCGCGTCGCGTGTTCGTGGCGCGGACGCGCGTGATCTCCGCGATGCGTCGCGTGCTGGACGCGAAGGATTTCCTCGAGGTCGAGACGCCGGTCCTCCAGCCGATCTACGGCGGCGCCTCCGCGCGACCGTTCCGCACCACGCACAACGCGCTCGGCATCACGCTCTTCCTGCGCATCGCGAACGAGCTGTACCTCAAGCGCTGCCTGATCGGCGGGCTCGAACGCGTGTACGAGTTCGCGAAGGACTTCCGGAACGAGGGCATGGATCGCTCGCACCTGCCGGAGTTCACCATGGTGGAGGTCTACCAGGCTTACGCGGACTACCGGGCGGGCATGGATCTCGTGGAGGAGCTCGTGGCCGCGGCCTGCGAGGCGGCGAACGGCACGCTGCAGATCGAGTACCAGGGCCGCGCGCTGGACTTCTCCAGGCCGTGGCGGCGGCTGCCGTACTTCGAGGCGCTGGAGCGCGCGACGGGAGCGGACCTCTCCGATCTGGACGAGGCACGGATCCGCGGCCTGTGCGAGAAGCACCGGGTCGAGCTGGAGGGAGATCCCTCGGCCGCGAAGATGCTCGACGAGCTGTTCGGCGTCGTGGTCGAGCCGGATCTGTTCGAGCCGACGTTCGTGACGGACCACCCCAAGGTGATGTCGCCTCTTTCCAAGGAGAAGCCGGAGGATCCGCGACTGGTGGAGCGCTACGAGCCGTACCTCGCGTGCATGGAGGTCGGCAACGGCTTCTCCGAGCTGAACGATCCGGTGGAGCAGCGCCGACGTTTCGAGGACCAGCTTCGCCTCGCGAAGCGGGACGAGGACACGATGGTGCTGGACGAGCCGTTCCTCCGGGCGATGGAGCACGGCATGCCGCCGGCGTCCGGGCTCGGCATCGGCGTCGATCGCCTGGTCATGATCCTCACGGGGCAGGAGCAGATCCGCGAGGTCGTGCTGTTCCCGCAGATGCGGCCGGAGGCGACCGGTTCCGCCGACGATGGCGACGGCGACCTCGCCGAAGCCCCGGAGACGACGTGAGCTTCGAGTGGTTCGTGGCGAGTCGGTACCTGCGGGCGCGCGGACGCTCGCGGTTCCGCTCGCTGATCACGGCGCTCGCGGTGGGCGGCGTGTCCGTCGGGGTGGCGGCGGCGATCATCGTGCTCGGCGTGATGAACGGCTTCTCCACCGAGGTGCGTTCGCGGATCGCGGGCACGAACGGCCACATCCAGCTGCTCGATCCGAACGAGCAGGGCCTGGCCGACGTGGAAGGCATCCAGCAGAAGGTCCGCGGGATCGACGGCGTGGTGGCCACGTCTCCGTTCGTGTTCGGCGAGATCCTGCTCACGTCGGATCGCGACTCCGAGGGCGCGATTCTCCGCGGCTTCGATCCGGCGCGCGAGGGCGACGTCACCGACGTGCCGAAGGGCTTCACTCCGGCCGACGCTTCGGTGGACCCGCAGCCGCTGGCCGACGGCACGTCGCTGCCGGGCATCATCCTCGGCGTGAACCTCGCGGCCAAGCTCCGCGCGGGCATCGGCGACACGGTCACCGCGACCGTTCCCGACGCGCGGCGTCGCGGCATCCCGCGCATGCGGAGCTTCGTGGTCACGGGCCTGTTCGAGTCCGGAATCTATGAGTTCGATCAGGCGACGTCGCTGACGTCGCTGGAGGCGGCGCGTGACGCGCTGGATCTCGGCGATCGCACCACGGGCATCCTCGTGCGCGTGGACGACATGGACGCCGCGCCCGCGATCGCGGATCGCATCATGGCGAGCGTCGAGTCGCCGCGCGTGTGGGCGAACAACTGGATCAGCCAGAACCACCAGCTGTTCCTGTGGATGAAGATCGAGAAGATGATCGGCTACCTCGTGTTCGCGATCATCCTCACGGTGGCGGCGTTCCTGATCGCGTCCACGCTGATCATGATCGTCCTCGAGAAGACCCGCGAGATCGGCATCCTCATGTCGATCGGCGCGGGGAGGGACGGCGTACGCCGCGTGTTCCTGCTGGAAGGAATCGCGATCGGCGGGCTCGGAACCGCGATCGGCTGCGCGCTCGGCGCGCTCGCGTGCTTCGTCCTGGATCACTACCGGTTGAACCTGCCGGGCGATGTCTACTTCGTGGAGACCCTGCCGGTGCAACTCTGGTGGGGCGACGTGGTGATGGTCTGCGGCCTCGCACTCGTGATCTGCCTCGTGTCGGCGCTCTACCCGTCGTGGAGCGCGTCCCGGCTCGTGCCGGTGGAGGCGATCCGTTATGAGTGATCGCGCGATCCAGGCGATCGAGCTGCGGCGCGTGTTCCGCTCGGGTCCGCAGACGCTCGAGGTGCTGGGGGGAGTGTCGATGGAGGTGCGTCCGGGGGAGATGGTCGCCATCGTGGGACCGTCCGGCTCGGGCAAGAGCACGTTGCTGCACTGCCTGGGCGGACTCGACCGGCCGGATGCAGGGGAGGTCCGGATCGGAAACGACGACCTCGCGACGTTGTCGGACCGGGAGCTCGCACGAGTCCGGAATCGTCGGGTGGGATTCGTGTTCCAGTTCCACCATCTGCTGCCGGACTTCTCGGCGCTCGAGAACGTCATGCTGCCGTCGCTCGTGGGTGGTGCCCCGCGGGCCGAGGCCGAGGCACGCGCGAAGCGTCTCCTGGAAGACGTGGGCCTCGGCGCCCGGCTGGCCCACGCGCCGGGTGAGCTCTCGGGCGGAGAGCAGCAGCGTGTGGCCGTGGCCCGGGCGCTCGTGAACGAGCCGGACGTCGTGCTCGCGGACGAGCCCTCCGGCAATCTCGACCCGCGCTCGAGCGCGTCGCTGCACGAGCTGCTGGAGCAGCTCCGGCGCGCGCGCGGCGTGGCGCTCGTGGTCGCCACCCACGATCCGTCGCTCGCCTCGTCCGCAGACCGGGCGCTCGGGCTCCGCGACGGACGGCTCACGGCGATCGACGCCTCCGATCCCGTCGC
This sequence comes from Gemmatimonadota bacterium, assembly GCA_020431545.1. Taxonomy (GTDB): domain Bacteria; phylum ARS69; class ARS69; order ARS69; family ARS69; genus JAGQIB01. The sequence goes on along the minus strand of JAGQIB010000065.1, from coordinate 2,098 downwards.
GTACGCCGCCCGATGACTCCGGAAGAGGAGGCGCCGGTGAACTGCGATCACTGCGGTGAACGTCCCGGGGAGATCCGCTACACCGAGATGACGGACGGCGAGGTCCGGCGCTCGCTCCTGTGTCGCGAATGCGCGCGCGAGCTCGGCGTCGAATCGGACGAGGAGCCGGCGGCGCCGGAGCTCGGCTTCGTGGCCGGCCCGATTCCGGTGGCCGCCGTCGTGACGGGGAAGGTGGACCCGCCGGAGACGGCGGAGGATCCGAGGCGGTGCCCGGCCTGCGGCGCGGCCGCGGCGGACCTGGAGACGCACGCGCTGTTCGGCTGCGCGACGTGCTACGACACGTTCGCTTCGTCGCTGGAGCCGCTGCTCCGGCGCCTTCACCACCGGGTTCGCCATCGCGGTCGCATTCCGGGGGGCGTCGTCACGCCGCCGACCGGGCAGGCGCTGGAGGAGATGCGTCGCCAGCTGGATGTCGCGATCTCGGAGGAGCGCTTCGACGATGCGGCCGAGCTCCGGGATCAGATCCAGGAGCGGGAGCGCGAGGAGGAGGACGACGCGTGACCGGATCCGAGATCGCGGTGCGCCCGATCCCCTGGCTCGACGCGAGCGGCCCCGAGGCCGAGGTCGTGGTCTCGTCGCGCGCACGGCTCGCCCGCAACCTGCAGGACGTGCCGTTCCCGCACCGGGCGGATTCCCTGCAATCGGAGCGCGTGTTCGAGCGCGTGGTGGCCGCCGTCCAGACGACTCCGGCCTTCCGCGACTCGACGGTGTTCGACTTCGAGCTTCTCCCGGAACGCGATCGCTCGCTGCTCGTGGAACGGCGGCTCGCGACCCCGCGCCTCGCGAAGGGCTCCGGCGCGCGCGGCGTCGTGGTGTCGCGCGACGAGAGCGTCGCGGTCCTCGTGAACGAGGAGGACCACGTACGGATCCAGTCGATCGTTCCGGGGTTGAACCTTCCGTCCGCGCTCGCGGCCGCGGTCGACGTGGATCGCGCCCTCGAGGGCGAGCTGGAGTTCGCGGCGGATCGTCGGCTCGGGTACCGCACGGCGTGCCCCACGAACGTCGGCACGGGACTGCGGCTGTCCGTGCAGGTTCATCTCCCGCTGCTCGTGTGGATCGGCGAGGTGAAGCGCGTGCACCGGGCGGTGGCGGAGATGGGCATGGTCCTTCGCGGCTGGCTCGGCGAGGGCTCGCGGGCGCAGGGCGATCTCTACCAGCTCTCGAACCAGCGCACGCTCGGGGTCACGGAGGAGGAGTGTGCGAAGTTGCTCGAGCGCGTGGTCCGTCGGTCGCTCGAGCTGCAACGAGATGCGCGGGACCGGATCCTCGCGACGGACGGTCGGCGAGCGCGTCTCGAGGATCGGCTCGCGCGATCCTGGGCGATCCTGCGGTCCGCGCGGCTCCTGTCGGATGAAGAGGCCGCCGCGTGCCTGTCGGACGTCTGGAGTGCGCGCGTCCTCGGAGTGGGGCCGGGGCCGACGCTGGAGGCGCTCCGTCGCCTGCTCGTGGGGCTCCAGCCCGCCCACCTGGCGTACGCCACGGAGGGCGACGAGCCGCTCGACGGGGTCCGGGCGCGGCGACTCCGGGAGTTCTTCGCGGAGTTCCCCGAACCCGGGACGGACCTCGCGCATCTCAGGGGTTAGCGGCGGAGGCGAACGGTCGAGTGGAGCCGGCCGTCAAGAACTCCGCGGACGAGGACGATGACCGGACGAGGAAGGGGAGGTCGCCCGCGCGAGGGGGCCTGCTTGCCGGATGTGTCCAAAAAGGGCAGATTCGAGGCGATTCCGGGGGATTCTGATATAGTTCCGCCTATCCCGCTGGGTCCGGGGTGACGGGAGGAGGCCTTAGATGCAGGATCGTTTCACCGAGCGCGTGAGGAAGGTGATGTACCTGGCCCGGGAAGAAGCCGGGCGCCTCCATCACGACTACATCGGGACCGAGCACCTCCTCCTCGGGATCATCCGGGAGGGAGAGGGCATCGCGGCGACGGTTCTGTCGAACCTGGGCCTCGATCTGGACACGATTCGGCAGTCGATCGAGAACATGGTGCCCACCTCGGGCGGCACGCTCACGATCGGCGAGATCCCGTTCACGCCGC
>JAGQIB010000064.1:437-2829 GCA_020431545.1 Gemmatimonadota bacterium | reverse complement strand
GGTTCGCTTTACTGCCGCCCCTAGGCACACCCCAGGACCAGTCCTCCGGCGAGCCCCGGCGGGGCTTTTTCGTAGGGGGGCCGGGCGCCGGGGGCGGTGCGCCGTCGACGGCGCGATCCCAGGCCGGGATCGTCCCTTCGCGGGAGGGATTTCCCGCGCACACGAGCAGTCGGGTAGTACGGAATTGATGGGTGAGTACCGCAGGACCGTTCTCCGACGCGGCGAGTGAAGGAGACTCGGAAATGCGAATCAGCGGCACGGTCAAGTGGTTCAACGACGAGAAGGGCTTCGGCTTCATCACTCGTGACGATGGCGAGAAGGACGTGTTCGTCCACCACTCGGCCATCCATCAGCCGAACGGCGGATTTCGCAGCCTGCAGGAAGGTCAGCGGGTCGAGTTCGAGGTCGTGCAGGGGACGAAAGGCCCGGCGGCCGAGCACGTCGTGAAGCTGGAAAGCTAGCTCCGAGCCCCGATCAGCATCCGGTCCCCGAGGGCCCCGTCGATTCGTCGGCGGGGCCTTCGTTTGCCCACCAGCGCGGGACGGGATCGAGTTCGGGCGGAACGTCGACGCGCACGCGCCGGTCGCGATCCACCGGGTGCGGAAACGCGACGGAGGCGGCGAGCAGGGCGATCGCGACGCCGTCGTCCACGTCACGGCGCGCACCGTAGCGGCGGTCGCCGAGGATCGGACAGCCGATGGAGGCGAGCTGCGCGCGGATCTGGTGCTTGCGACCGGTGATCGGTTCGATCGCGAGCACGCAGCGGTCCGGGCCGGCCCGTAGGGTTCGCCAGTGGAGAACCGCTTCCCGCGCGTCCGGGACCGGCGTGTCGTGACAGAGCGTACGACGGCGATCCTCGCTCCAGACGAGCCAGTTCCGGCAGGTGCCTTCCTCGGACGGCGGTCGTCCTTCGACCACCGCGCGGTAGGTCTTGTGAAACTCGTGCCGGCGGATGGAATCCGAGAGACGGGAGGCGGCCTTCGAACGCTTCGCGATCACCACCACGCCGGAGACGGGCCGATCGATCCGGTGCACGATCGCGAGGAATGCGCGGCCCGGCTTGGCGTCGCGTCGCTCGATCCAGGCACGCAGGGCTTCGGGAAGGGATGGGTCCTCCGGACGCGCTCCCTGCACCAGCCATCCCGCGGGCTTGAAGACGGCGAGGTAGTGCGGCTCCTCGGCCAGGACGGGAAACGGCGGGTCCGACTCGCTCGTCACGCGAGACTCGTCACGAGAAGCTCGCGACCGCTTCCTCCTGGGTCGCGTAGGGCTGCCAGAAGTGCGGGACGACGCCGGCCGCGCGCAGCACCGCCTCCACGCGGGGCGACGGGGACGCGATCCGGACGCTGGCGCTCTCCTTGACGGCCGCCGTCGCGGCGGCGGCGAGGTAGCCGATGCCGAGCGAGTTGATCCAGTCCACGTCGGTCAGATCGAGAACGAACCGGGAAAGCCCGGCGTCGATGCCGTCCCGCACCGTGCGGTGGATGGCCCGGCAGGAATCGCTGCCGTCCACCGTGCCCTGGAGGGCGAGCACGAGGACGTCCCCTTGCTTGCGCGTCGTCACGTGAACCATGATGATGCCATGGTACCGCGTCACCGGAGGTCCGTCGCGGGGGAATCCGTGAAGCGCCAGAGGCCCGGCCCGGGAGACGGTGGGAGGATCGCGATGCGCGAAGCCAGGGTCGAGACTCGAACGAGGGCCACCGCCCCGCTGGCCTTGATGCTGCTGTGGATCGGCGTGCTGATCGTGGGGTCCGCACGCGTGGCTCAGGCGGCGGATGAGGGCCTGGACCCGGCGTTCGAGGGCCGGCGCCACTACGAGACGCTGTGCTCGAACTGCCACGGCGACGACGCCCGGGGCGACGGTCCGCTCGCGAATCTCCTGCGGATCGTGACGCCGGACCTCACACGCATCGCCGCCCGTCACGCCGGGGAGTTTCCCGCCGACAGCGTGCGCGCCCAGATCGACGGCACGCGCGACGTCTCCGCGCACGGCCGACGGCAGATGCCGGTCTGGGGGAAGCCGCTCGGCGCTCCGGCCGACTCCGCGGAAGCCGAGGCGGCGCGCCGGATGCTCGTGGAGCTCGTCGCCTACCTTCGCTCGATCCAGGTCGTGGGGACGGACTAGAGGAACTCCGCCGCCCCGCGTTCGCGAGGCGTCCCTAGAACGGCGCGCTCTTCGGCGTGCGCGGGAAGGGGATGACGTCGCGGATGTTCTGCATGCCGGTGGCGTACACGATGGCGCGCTCGAACCCGAGGCCGAAACCCGCGTGCGGGACCGTGCCGTAGCGACGAAGGTCGCGGTACCACGAGTACACCGCCGGTTCGAGACCGGTCTCGCGGATCCGGGCGTCGAGGACATCCAGGCGCTCCTCGCGCTGCGAGCCGCCGA
>JAGQIB010000064.1:0-367 GCA_020431545.1 Gemmatimonadota bacterium | reverse complement strand
AACGCCTTGATCTCCTTGGGGTAGTTCATCACCACGACCGGCCGCCCGACGTGTTTCTCGGTCAGCCAGCGTTCGTGCTCGGACTGGAGATCGAGTCCCCACTTCGGCGCGTACTCGAACTTCTCGCCGTTCGCCGCGGCCTTCTCGAGTCGTGCGATCGCGTCGGAGTACTCCAGTCGCTCGAAGCTGGACTCGAGGAAGCTCTCCAGTCTCCGGACGCAGTCCTTGTCGATCCGCTGCGCGAAGAACGCCATGTCGTCCGGCCGCTCGGTCAGCAGCGCGGAGAAGATCGACTTGAGGAAGCTCTCGGCGAGCGTGGCGTCGTCGGCGAGGTCGGCGAACGCGATCTCCGGCTCGATCATCCAGA
>JAGQIB010000063.1:2369-13081 GCA_020431545.1 Gemmatimonadota bacterium | reverse complement strand
GCCTCGAACATCATCACCGTGGTGTCCGAGTACTTCCTCACGCAGAAGGTCAAGCCGGTGGCCGCCGGCGCGGAAGGCTACGACAAGTACCTCGCCACGCTCGCGGATCATCACGCGGTGATGACGGCGGCGATGAAGGCGAAGCAGTCGGCGTCCGCGGACGCGGCGAATCACCTGAAGGACACGATCGACGCGCTCGCGAAGCGCTACCCCTAGGCACCGACGCGGGGTGGGGGCGGGAGCGGATCCCGCCCCCGCGCGGCGCCCGGCCGGCGGCGGTCCGGACCGCCGGACCCGACCCTGTCGCCTATTCGGCCGGCGCCCGGCCGGTGTTCGCCCACTCCGCGTACCGGCCGAGAAAGTGATCCCACACGCCGGATAGCGCGTCGGCCCACCCGTCCTGGAGCTGGCCCGCGCCGTGAATGACGAGCTTCACGCGGGTGGAGTCACCGTCCGCCGTGAACGTGAACGTGTGGACGAGATCGAGCGCGTGCCCCGTGAACCCGAAGGGTCCGCGCAGCACGAGGATCTCGCCCCGCTTCGCGCGGATCACGTCCGCGTGGATCGCGCCGTCGCCGGAATCGTCGAAGATCTCGTGGAACGTGCCGCCCGGCTTCGCGTCGATCACGAGCTCCACGGGGGCGGACGCGAGGTGATGATCCCACCACGGCGAGACGTCGCCGGTGAACGCATCGAACGCGTGCTGCGGGGAGCCCGCCACCCGGATCTCCTTCTCCACCGTCAGCCCCGCGGGGGACCAGAAGACCGGCGCCCCGCCCGGCCCTTCGGGGACCTCCTCGCCGGCCGCCGCCCGCCCCGCGAGCGCGATCCACGCGCCCACCACGCAGACGACCAGTATTCCGCCCGCACGACGGCGTCCGGAGCTCGTGGCTCCCGTTCCCTCCATCCCGAACGCTCCTGCCATTCGCACGTCCTCCCGCCGGCTCTCCGGCTCCCCGCGGCGGCTCGAGCCGCGATCGGGGGAGCCTAGACGAAAATTCACTGGAAGTCGAAGGTGCGGGCCGGATATTCTCCAGCCTCAACGGAGGATTGCTGGATGATTGACAGGACAGATCGAGATATTCTTGCGATTCTCCAAGAGAATTCTTCCGTCTCCCGGACGGAGATCGCCCGCCGGGTCGGGCTCACCCCGACCGCCGTCATCGAGCGCATCAAGAAGCTCGAGGAGCGGGGGGTGGTGCTCGGCTACGTGCCGCGCCTGGACGCCCGCGCGCTGGACCGGGGCCTGCTCGCGTTCCTCCACGTGACCGAAGACGAATCCGTGGCGGATGGCAGCACGGGCCGGCGCCTCGCGGAGATCGAGGGCGTGGAGGAGGTCCACCGTGTTGCCGGCGAGGACGGCTGGCTCGTGAAGCTGCGGGTCGGTTCGCCGGATCAGCTCGCGAACGTGCTCGACGGGCACGTTCGACCGCTCGCGTCCGTGCGCGCGATCCGCACGTCGATCGTCCTGGAGACGGTGGCCGAGGGCAACCCGCTGCCGCTTCCCCCCGCCTGCGAGTCGCGGACCCGCGCCGCCGACCCGTCACCTCCCGCCGGACCGTGCCTGCTGTGGGCGGTCCAGGGACGAAGCCTCGCCCCCTCGCCCCCCGAACCCAGGAGCGGAAGATGACGATTCGCGTGCCGTGGCTGAACCGGAAGTTCGAGCTCGACGTCCCGGTGGAGGAGGCCCCCGCGCTGCTGGCCGAGCTGCGCGGCGCCGTCGAGCGACTCGAGGGCCTCGTGCGGCCGTTGCCCGCGAGCGTGCGCACCGCGCGCCGCGGCAAGAAGTGGTCGATCCAGGAGAACGCCGGCCACCTCGCCGACCTCGAGGAGCTGCACCTCGGACGACTGGATGACTATGACGCGCACGTGGACTTCCTGCGCGAGGCGGATCTCTCGAACCGACGCACGGAAGAGGCCGGCTGGAACGACGTCCCGGTCGAAGAAGTGCTGGCGGCGTTCCGCGCGCGACGGGAACGCCTGATCGCTCGCCTCGAGGCGCTCGACCCCGCCCGGTACGCGCAGGCGGCGATTCATCCGCGTCTGCACGTGGCGATGCGCATCGTGGACATGATGAAGTTCGTGGTCACGCACGACGACCATCATCTCGCGACGATCGCCGAAGCCGCCGCGCTTGCCGCCACTCCGGACGCGAGCTCGCCGATTCCCTGCAAGTAGGCCGCGCCGGCCAGCTCCGGCAGCCGGGCCCGAACCCGAACCCGAACCCGATCCCGCGGCTCCGCAGCTCTCCCCTACGCCGTCTCCGTGTGGCGGCGCGAGCCGGAGAAGATCCGCCCGAACAGATCGTGCACGTCGTGCAGGATCGCGTACCAGACCGGGACCAGCACGAGCGTCACGAACGTCGCGAACATCACGCCGAAGCCCAGGGATACCGCGAGCGGCTTGAGGAACTGCGCCTGCAGGCTGCGCTCCAGGAGGAGCGGGGTGACCCCGGCGAACGTCGACAGGGACGTGAGCAGGATCGCGCGGAACCGCGCCACGCCCGCGAGGCGACTCGCCTCCATCACGTCGGCGCCTTCCTCGCGCGCGCGATTCACGTAGTCGACCATCACGAGGCTGTCGTTCACGACCACGCCGGAGAGCGCCACGAACCCGGCCGCCGAGAGCATCGTGAGCGGCATCCCGAGAATCATGTGACCCCAGATCGCTCCCGCGAATCCGAACGGGATCGCGCTCATGATGATGATCGGCTGCGAGTAGGACCGCAGCGGAATCGCCAGCAGCGCGAAGATCGCGAACAGCGCGAGCAGGAACCCGCGCCGCAACGCCCCGAGCGTCTCGCTCTGCTGGCGCTGCTCTCCCTCGAGCGAGTAGGTGACGCCGGGGTGGTTCGCGAGGATGCGCGGCAGCTCCTTCTCGCGCACGGCCGCCGTGATCTCGCTCGAGTTCCCGCGCGTGGCGTCCACGTCGCCGGTGACGCTGATGACGCGCGCGCGATCGGCCCGGGAGATCGTGGAGAACCCGCGCCCCTCCTCCGCGATCGCCACGGCGCCGAACGGCACCTCCACTCCGCCCGGCGCGCGGACGCGCAGTCGCTCGAGATCGCCGAGCGAGCGACGTTCCGACTCCGGCAGGCGCACCATCACCTTCACTTCGTCGCGGCCGCGCTGCACGCGCTGCGCTTCGAGACCGTAGAACGCCTGCCGGACCTGACGGCCCAGGTCCCCGAGCGAGAGGCCGAGCGCCTCCGCCTGGGGGCGGATCTGCAGCTTGATCTCGTCCTTCCCGGAACGCCACGTGTCGGTCACGTCGGTGACGCCGGGATAGCCGTTCAGCGCGAGCTTGAGCTCGTTCGCGGCAGCCTGCAGCTCGTCGAGCCGGTTGGAAGAGAGCTGGAAGTTCAGCGCCTCCCCGGACGTGAACAGCTTGGACGTGAACGTGACCTCGAGCGCATCGGGGATCGAGCCCACGAGTTCGCGCCAGCGACGGGCGATCGCGTCGGCGTCGAGCTCGATGTCGTCCATCGCCGCGAGCTCGAGATCCACCTCGCCCACGTGCTCTCCCGTCTGCGAGGGACCACTGCCGGCCGGACCGCGCTGCTGCGAGCGATAGGGCTGTTCCCCGAACGACACGAGGATGTGCTTCACGGCCGCGTCGCCGTACTCGGCCCGCACCTCGGACGTGACGGTCCGCGCCGCCTCCTCCATCCGGGCGAGCGCCGCCTCCGTCTGCGCGCGCGGCGTGCCGAGCGGCATCGTGACCAGCCCCACCACCCGTTCCGCAGCCGGCGAGGGGAAGAACTGGAACTTGATGAGCCCGCCGCCCACGAACCCGGCCGTGATCAGCACGGTGGCCACCCCGATCGCGAACGCGGTGTAGCGGTACTGCAGCGCGAGCTCGAGCGACGGCCGGTAGACGCTCTCCACGAACCAGCGCAGGCGCCGATCGAATCCGTCCTGGAATGCCTGCCAACGCGCGCCGATCCCGGTGCGCGGGCCACCGCGCTCGTGCACGGTGGAGAGATGGGCCGGCAGCACGAACAGCGACTCCACGAGCGAGAACAGCAGCGTGGGGATCACGATCATCGGGATGACGCGCCAGATCTTGCCGGTGGCCCCGGGCAGGAACAGCATCGGCGAGAACGCCGCCACCGTGGTGAGCACGCCGAAGATGACGGGCCGGTAGACACGGGCGGCGCCCGTGATCGCGGCCGCCACTCCGTACTTCTTCTTCTCGATCTCCCAGTAGATGCTCTCGCCCATCACGATCGCGTCGTCCACCGCGAGCCCGAGCACCACGATGAACGCGAACAGCGAGATCAGGTTCACGGAAACGCCGAGGGTCGGCATGAGCCAGATCGCGCCCAGGAAGCTGATCGGAATGCCGATCGCGACCCAGAACGCGAGCCTCAGCTTGAGGAACATCGCCAGGATCAGGAACACGAGGATGAAGCCCGCGATGCCGTTCCGCAGCAGCAGATCGATGCGGCTCCGGAGAATGCGGGCATCGTCGTTCCAGGTGGTGAGCCGCACGCCGGAAGGCAGGTTCGCGTTCTCGCGATCGACGTACTCGTGGACCTTGCGCGAGACGTCGAGCGCCTTCTGCGCGCCGACCCGGAACACCTGCACCACCACCGCCGGTTCGTCGTCGAAGCGGGCGGCGCGGTCCGTTTCCTCGAAGCCGTCCACGACGTTCGCGACGTCGCCGAGAAGGAGTCTCGTGCCGTCCGGGCGCGAGCGCAGCACGAGGCTCTTGAACTCGGGACCGCGATAGGCCTGCCCCACGGTGCGCAGGAGGATCTCGCCGCCGGACGTCTTCACGGAGCCGCCCGGGATATCGAGCGACGACCGCCGGACGGCGGCCGCCACCTCGTCGAACGTGAGACCGTACTCACGCAGACGATCCTCGGAGACCTCGATCGCGATCTCGTACGGCCGCGCCACGACGAGATCCGCGTACGTGATGCCGGGGATCGCGAGGATGTCGTCGCGCACGTTCTCGCCGAGGCGCTTGAGCTCGAGCTCGTCGAGCGGACCGGACACCACGATGTCGATCACCTGGTTGCGACGGACGACCTCGCGGATGACGGGCTTCTCGGACTCCTCGGGGAACGTGTCGATCGCGTCGACGCGGGACTTCACCTCGTTCAGCGCCGACTTGATGTCGGTGCCGGGCAGGAACTCGATCGACACGGCCCCCGCGCCCTCCGCCGCCGTCGACGTGATGCGGTCGATGCCGTCGATGTCCTGGACTTCTTCCTCGACCTTGATGCAGATGCCGCGCTCGATCTCCTCCGGCGTCGCGCCCGGATAGACGACCGACACGGTGACCACGTCCGGTCGAACCTCCGGGAACACCTCCTGCTTCACGCCGGTCAGCGCCAGCAGTCCGCCCACCACGATCAGGCCGGCCAGCAGGTTCGCGGCGACGTGGTTTCCCGCGAACCAGGCGATCATCCCCTTCAAGGCGTCACCTCGACGGCGCCGGGGGCGGTGGCGGGCGCCGCGCCGCCGGCCGGTCCGGTCTCCGAGCGGGCCATGCGCTCCGGCGATCCCGCCTCCACGCGCACCTTCATGCCGTCCACGGAGAGATCCAGGTTCGACACGCAGACCTGCTGGCCGTCGGACAGGCCGCGGACGAGGGCTTCGTCGCCCGCCGTGCGCACGACCTCGACCGGCTGCGTGTGCAACGCGCCGTCGACGACCGTGAGGACGCTCGGGCCGGCGTGGACGGCCGCGCGCGGCAGCGCGAACACGCCCCGCTCGAGCCGCCCTTCCACCACCGCCTCCACGAACATCCCCATCGGGAGCGGAGGCGCTTCGGCCTTCGAGTCTCGACCGTACGGATCGTCGACGCGGGCGATGACGTGGTACATGCGCGTGGAGCGATCGATCTCGCCCTCGACCCGCACCACGGAGCCGGTCCACTCGTCGTTCGAGCCGGCGGTGGCCGAACGCAGCCGCACGCGCGACGCGCCGGACGCCGGCTCGCCCTCGAGCGGCAGGTCGAGCCACGCGAACTCCGAGGGTGGGACCGGCAGCCGCACCTCCGCGACGTCGTCGGCCCACACCCGCGCGACCGGAGTCCCCGGCGGCACGAACCGGCCGACGTCTACCGCACGGCTGCGCACTCGCCCGCGGTACGGGGCACGGATCTCCGTGCGCGAGAGATCGAGCCGCGCCTTGTCCAGCAGCGCGCGCGCCGATTCCACGGCGGCCTGCGCCTGCGCGAGCTGCGGCTCCCGCAGGACGAGCGGATCCGGCTCGGAGCCGTGCCCGAGCGATTCCCAGTCGCGCCGCGCGATGTCGGCCTCGCTCTGCTGCAGCGCGAGCGCGACCTCGGCCTGCGCGAGCGTGGCCTTCGCCGCGGCGACCGCCACCCGGTAGTCGCGCGGATCGAGCCGCGCGAGAACGTCGCCGGCTTCGAACGCGCCGCCGGCCGCGAGCGAGGGCGAAACCTCGATCACGCGCCCGCCGACCTCCGCCACGAGGTCCGTCTCCGAGCGCGGCGCAACCTCTCCGGTGGAGACGACATCGAGACGTCGGTTCTCGGCGTGGACCTCCAGCACGCGCACGAGCGGAGGCGGCACCTCGGCCGCGTGCTTCTCGGGCGCCTTGCGCGACTTGACGAGCGCGAACATCGCGAGCAGGCCCGCCGCGATCACGAGAAACGGCAGCAACTTCTTCACGAGTCATCCTCCGGATTCGTGATCGGGCCCGCCGCGGGGCCGTCGAAGCCGCCGCCGAGCGCCAGGTGAAGGTCGACGCGCGCGTCGAGGCGCCGGCGCCGGACGTCGAGCAGCGCGCTCTCCGCGTTCGCGGCCGAACGCTGGGCGTCGAGCAGCGGAATCACGTCGATGAGGCCGCCGTCGTAACGACGAAGCGCGTCCTCGCGTGCGGCGCGCGCCTGCTCCGCCACCACGCCGGCCGCGCGCTCCTCCTCCGCGAGCAGACGGTCCGCGAGCAGCGCGGTCTCGACCTCGCCGCATGCGCGAAGCACGGTGCTCGCGTAGGTCTGCACCGCTTCGTCTTCCTGCGCGTGCGAGCGCGCGAGCTGGGCGCGCAGCCGTCCCCCCTGGAACAACGGCTGCACGAGGTTCCCCACGAGATTCCACACGTCGAAGTCCGGGCTCGTGAGGTCGGAGAGCTCGGACGAGCTGCGCCCGCCGGACGCGGTGAGCGACAGGCGCGGCAGCAGGTTTCCGCGCGATTCCGCCACGCGCCGGTCCGCCGCCGCCACGCGACGTTCCGCCGCCGCGATGTCGGGTCGACGGGCGAGCAGATCGGACGGCAGCCCGACCGGCACGGCGACGCCGGTGGTCACGAGCTCGCCCTCCGGCGCGAGCTTCCCGGCCGGGTAGCGGCCGAGCAGGATCTCGAGTTGCCGGCGCGTGCGCTCGGCGGCGAGCTCGCGCGTCGCGAGCGCGCGTTCGGCCGCGGCGAGGTCGACTTCGGCGAGGCGAACGTCGAGCGACGTGCGCGAGCCGCGTTCGTAGCGCGCGCGGATGCTCTCGGCCGTGCGACGGAAGCTCGCGGCCGTGTCGTTCGCGAGCTCGAACTGCCGCTGCGCCTCGAGCGCCGCGAACCAGCTCTTGATCGTCTGTGCCGCGAGCGAGAGACGTGCGCCCTGCCAGTCGATCGCCGCCGCCTGCCAGTCCGCCTTCGCGGCGGACGCGCCGGCGCGGAGGCGTCCCCACAGATCGATCTCCCACGAGAGATCGAGCGAGACACCGTACGTCGTGGACCGCGACGTCAACGGCCCGTCGTTCCCGCTCGGGATCGGCAGCCCCACGAAGACCTGCTGCTGGCGCGCCGCGCGACCGGACGCCGAAGCCTGCGGCCACAGCGACGCGCCGCTCACCCGCGCCTGCGCGGCCGCCGCCTCCACGCGCGCGGCCGCGGCGGCGAGATCGTGGTTGTTCGCGAGCGCCTCGTCGACGAGGTCCGCGAGCCGCGGATCGTCGAACGAGTCCCACCAGGCGGCCGGGGCGGTCGACCGGTTCGCGCCGGCGGTCGCGGTGGAGTCCGCGGTCCACATCGCGGGCATCTCCAGGGGAATCTCCGGCGGACGCACCGGCGGCGCGGAGCCGCAGCCCGCCAGCGCGAGCGTCGCGACGAGCAGCCAGGGGAAGGGACGCCGCATCACTTCTCCTCTCCGGTCGGCGCCTGGAGGCCGCCCACGAGAAAGCGCACGAGTCGATCGAGCGAGCGGTGCACGTCCCGCTCCGAAGGTCCCGCGCAGGCGGTGGGATCGGTCATCGCGTAGGCCATCGCGCCGATCATGAACTTGAAGCGGGCCTGCACGGTGGAGCGGTCGAGTTGCGGGAGCGCGCGGGCGAGCGCCTTCTGGAAGGCCAGCGCGACGTCCTGAAAGCGGGTGAACACGATGCGCCGCACGTCGGCCGACGCCTCGGTGTGCGCCCGCCCGACGAGTCGAATGAAGGACCGTCCCGCATCCGGATCCTGCATCGCGAGCATGGCGGGCGCCACGAACGCCTCCACGATCGCGGGCAGGCTCGGCACTCCGTCCCCGGCGTCGCGAAGCGCCATCTGCAGGCGATCGATCCGTTCACGATTCAGGGGATCGATCCGCCGCCCGTACACCTCGCCCACCAGGGCTTCCTTGGATCCGAAGTGGTAGTTCACGGCGGCGAGGTTCGCGCCGGCCTCCGCCGTGATCGCGCGCAGCGACGTGGCGTCGATGCCGGCGTCGGCGAACAGGCGCTCGGCGGCGTCGAGGATGCGGGTCTTCGTGTCGTCGGACATCCGTCCTCCGTCCGGGCCGAGAGCCTACCGTGCGACGCCAAACGATCGTTTCATACATACGTTCGACCTGAACCCGGTGTCAAGGCCGGTCTCCGGAAAGTCTGCTAAGCTCCCGGGTCCCCGGGCGGCCCTCGGCCCGCCGCCCGAGGCCCCGGAAATCGACGAAAGGAAGCACTTGGAGCCCGCCCGTAAGCGCCTCTCGCCGGTCCTGCTCCTGTTCTTCCTTTCCGGAGCCACCGGCCTGATCTACCAGGTGGTCTGGGTCCGCCAGTTCGTCCACGTGTTCGGGGCGACCGTTCTCGCGGTGTCCACGGTGCTGGCCGCGTTCATGGGCGGCCTCGCCGCGGGAGGACTGTTCGGCGGTCGGATCGCGGGGCGTCGGGCCCGGCCGCTCGCCACGTACGGCGTCCTGGAGCTCGTGCTCGCCGCCTACGCCGGACTCGTGCCGCTGATCCTGCGCGCCACGGATCCGCTCTACTCGTCGATCTATCCGTCGCTCTCGGGATCGTTCGCGGCGCTGTCGGGCGTGCGGTTCCTCGTCTCCGTGATCGTGCTGTTCCCGCCGACGTTCCTGATGGGCGCCACGCTCCCGCTGCTCGTGGAGCACGCCGCGCGCCTCGGCGACGGAGCGCGACGCGACGTCGCCCGGCTGTACGCGACGAACACGTTCGGCGCCGTCACCGGCACGCTGCTCGCGAGCTTCGTGCTGCTCCCGTCGCTCGGACTGCGACGAACGCTGCTGTTCGGCGTGGGTCTGAACCTGCTCGTCGCGCTGGCCGCGATCGCGCTCGGGCGGAACGAGCGTCGCACCGCGCACGCCGACGATGAGGAATCCTCCGAGCCCACGCTGGCCCGTCCGATCGCGCGGCCCGTCCTGCTCGGCACCGCCGCCGCGCTCGGGTTCTCGGCCCTCGCATTCGAGGTCCTCTGGACCCGCACCCTCTCGCTCGCGATCGGCACCACCACGTACGCGTTCGCGATCGTGCTCACGGTGTTCCTGTTCGGAATCGCCGCGGGCAGCGCGCTCGCCACGCGGCTCCTGCGCGACCCGGAGCGCGCCGCGCGCCTGTTCGTGGCGAGTCCGGCCGCCATCGGGCTCCTGTCCCTCGCGTTGCTTCCGCTGTTCGATCGCCTGCCGGATCTGTTCCTGAGGCTCTCGGCGCTCGGACGCGGCACGTTCGGCGAGGGGCTGCTCGTGGAGTTCCTGCTCGCGGCGTTGCCGCTCCTCCCGCCGACGTTGATCTCGGGCGCCGCCTTCCCTCTCGCGGTCGGCATCGACCGCGCGCGCGGCGGCGCGAGCCGTTCCGTGGGCGACATCTACTCCGCGAACACCGTCGGCGCGATCCTCGGCTCCTGGATCGCGGGCTTCGCGCTGATCCCGCTCGTCGGGCTGCGGACCGGCATCGCGATCGCGGCCGGCGTTCTCGTTCTCGCCACGCTGGTCCTCTCCTTCCAGCGCGGCGCCCGCGTCGCGGGCATCGTGACCACCGCGGTCGCGGTCGCGATGTTCGCCCTGTTGCCGCAGTGGGATCGGGCGGAGCTCACGTCGTCCGGGTTCGCGAATCGCGTGCTCGCGATGCGCACCGGCGAGGCGGCGCAGCAGGATCGCAGCGAGCTCGTGTTCGTGAAGGAAGGCATCACCACGACCGTGTCGGTGCGGAGCTGGCGCGGCGAGCTCACGATGCAGATGAACGGGATCACCGAGGCGAGCACCACGGTGGATCTCTCCACGCAGGTACTGGTCGGCGCGCTCCCGTCGCTCCTGAACCGCTCGCCCGAAGACGTCCTGGTGGTGGGACTCGGCAGTGGAATCACCGCCGCGGCGGCGCTGCGTCCGCCCTCCGTGGATCACGTGACGTGCGTGGAGATCTCCCAGGCCGTCGTCGACGGCGCCGCGTTCTTCTCGGAGACGAACCTCGGCATCCTGGACGATCCCCGGTGCGCGCTCTTCGTGGAGGATGCCCGCAGCTACCTGCGCCTGTCCGG
>JAGQIB010000063.1:0-2297 GCA_020431545.1 Gemmatimonadota bacterium | reverse complement strand
CTGATGACGCGCGAGTTCTTCCAGCTCTGCCGCGACCGCATGCGCCCGAACGGCGTCCTCGCGTCGTGGGTGCAGGGCTACTCGCTCTCCTCGGACGCGCTGCGCAGTGTGGTGGCCGCGGCCCGCACCGCGTTTCCGCGGGTGTCCGTGTGGACCGCCGCGTGGGGCGACTTTCTCATCGTGGCGGGCGACGAGTCGTTCACGATCGACGTCGCCGGGCTGCTCGAACAGGGTCGCGATCCCGAGGTGGGGCAGCTCCTGCTCGAGGCCGACTCGCCGGACGTGCTGACCCTCCTGTCCCGCGTACTGCTCGCGGGATCCGCGCTCGACCGCTGGCTCGGCGACTTTCCCCCGAACTCGGACGACAGCCTGTACCTGGAGTTCGAGGCGCCGAAGCTCCTTTACCGCTCCACGCTCGAGGAGCTGTACACGAGCCTTCATCGGTCCGCCGGCGGCGTGGAGGAGATCCTCTCGAACGCGCCGCCGGGACTGGCCGAGCGTCTGCCGGACGCGCGCCGAGCGCGCGAGCTCGAGTCGCGGGCGCGTCTCGCGTTCCGTGACTCGCGCGGCACGGAGGGAATCGCGTACCTCGAGGAGGCGGTGCGCCTGCTACCGGGCGCGCCGGACCTCAAGCGCCTCCTCGCCCGCGCGATCGAGGGCCGCAGCCAGGCCGACGCCCGGAAGGGCGACCGCGAGAGCGCGCGCGTCGGCTTCCTGCGCGCCGCCGAGCTCGATCCGGCGTTCGCCGAGCCCTTCGCGAACCTCGCGATCCTCTACCTCGATGCGGGCGACCTCGCGACGGCGATCGACGCGGCGGAGGAAGCGCGACGTCGCGAGCCGAACAGCCCCGAGGTGCTGGCGCTGGTCGCGGACCTCGCGATCCGCCGGGGCGACTTCGAGACGGCGAAGGGCAACGCGGAGCGCGCGATCGCGATCGACGACGGCGTGGCCGAGGCGTGGATCGCGCTCGGCGATGCCCGCCACGGCCTCGGCGACCCCGAGGGCGCCGGCGCGGCCTGGCGCGAAGCGGCCGCCCGCGATCCCGGCTCCCCGGCCGTCGCGAAGCGATTGCGACAGGAGGCCGCGGCCGGCCGCTGATCTCGCGACTTTTGCCGAAAGTCGGCACCTCTGATCGCCGATGGGAGATCGGAGGCAGCCGTGACTCGAGATCCGTCGACCCTGACCGTGTGCCCGGTGGACGCCGGCCCGCTCCACTGGGACGAGGCCGGTGTGACCTGTCTTTCGTGCGGGCGTCCCTGGCGTCACGCGGGCGACGTCGCGCTGTTCGTCGCGGCGGGATCCGACGAAGCCGAACCCGTGCCGGCCACGCGCCCCCTCGACCCCGCGGACTGGCGCTTCCTCCTGCCGGCCGGCGCGCACGTCCACGTGCTCGAACTGGACACGCCGCACGGTTGCTCGGCGTTCGAGATCGTGGGCGACGTCGGTTCCGTGGTCGTGCTCACCGATACGGAGTCGCGAGCGATCACCCTGCGCGACGAGGCGCGGAGACGTCGCGTGGAGGTGCACGCGGTCGCGGCGCCGCTCCTCTCGCTTCCGTTCGCGGCCGCGTCGTTCGACGTGATCGTCGCGCACGACGCGCTCGCGCACGTGACCGGACCCGACACGTCCACCGCGCGTGCGTCCTTCGTGCGCCGGCTGATCGCGCTGCTGGAACCGGGCGGCGCGCTGTGGATCGATCACGACCGACGCTCCGCGCTCGAGAATGACGTCGTGAGTCTCCCGGAGGCGAAGCGCGCGATCGTGAACGGCGGCGCGATTCCGGCCGAGACGTTCGAGCGCTTCGGACGCACGGGCCGCGAGCTCCTGCCGCTGGACGAAGAGACGGTGAGCGCCTGGCGCGATCCGGAGCGGGAGTCCCGGCCACACTCCCGGTGGACGCGCTGGCTGCCGCGGGCGCGCCGCACGCCGGATCGATTCGGCATTCTCGTCACGACGGCGCGCACGAGCGGCGCCGGCCCGGGACGCCTCTCGATCCTCGCGCGGACGTCGCGCGCGGTGCGCGAGAGCTGGCCGATGCTTGCACTCGAGGGCACCTTGCCGGGGCGTCTCCGGTACTGGCTCGACTCGCGCGACCCGTCGCCGAGCGGCACGCTGAACGCGATGCCGTTCCGCGAAGGCGAGAGTCGCCCGCTCGCGCTCGTGAAGATCGCGCGGGACGGCGGCGCCGCGATGCGACTGCGGAACGAGCACGGCCTGCTCCGTCAGCTCGCCGACGAATCGCCCCGCTCCGCCGACGTTCTCTTCCCGCGCTCGCTGCTCGTCGTGGACTCCGAGTC
>JAGQIB010000062.1:1877-2407 GCA_020431545.1 Gemmatimonadota bacterium | reverse complement strand
GGCCACATGAACGTGCTGCTCGCGGAAGCGGACGTCCCGTACGACAAGTTGATCGAGATGGACGCGATCAACCCCACGATGGGCACCGTCGACGTGTGCATGGTGATCGGCGCGAACGACGTGGTGAATCCGGACGCGCGGGAGAATCCGCAGAGCCCGATCGCCGGCATGCCGATCATCGACGTCGACAAGGCGCGGACCGTCATCGTCGTGAAGCGGAGTCTCTCTCCGGGCTTCGCGGGCATCCCGAATCCGCTGTTCGCCGCCGACAACACGCTGATGCTTTTCGGCGACGGCAAGAAGGCCATCCAGGACCTTGTGGCGGCCCTGAAGGAACAGTAGGATTCGCGCACCCGGACTCGCGAACCCACTCGCGATTCCCGGCACGGCGGGCGGGTCTCTCCCGCCCGCCGCTCTTTTTGGAACGTTGCCCTCTCCCGGGAGGAGGAAAGATGCGTCGACTCGCGTCCGCTCTCGCCGTGCTCGTCGTATTCGGTCTCGTGTTCGCGCGAGCGTGCCCCGCCGAGAAG
>JAGQIB010000062.1:0-1730 GCA_020431545.1 Gemmatimonadota bacterium | reverse complement strand
CCCGCGGGCGAGCCGCCGTTCCCCGCCGTGGTCGTGATCCAGGAGTGGTGGGGGCTGAACGATCACATCCGACACTGGACGGACCGCCTCGCCGCCGACGGCTACGCCGCGCTCGCGGTGGACCTCTACGACGGTACGGTCGCCACGGATCGCGACGGCGCGCTCGCCGCGATGCAGGCCGTGAAGGACGAGCGCGCGTCCGAGATCATCCGCGCCGGTCTCGACTTCCTGAAGGGAGACGAGCGCGTACAGGCGTCGGCCCTCGGCACGATCGGCTGGTGCTTCGGCGGCGGCTGGTCGTTCCGCGCCGGTCTGCAGAACCCGGACGTGAAGGCGATCGTGATGTACTACGGCCGCATGACGGACGACCCCACCGAGCTCGCGAAGATCCGGGGGCACCTCTGCGGCGTCTTCGGGAATCGCGACCAGGGCATCCCGCCGGACGTCGTGAACGCGTTCGACGAGGGCCTCACGAAGGCCGGCGTGCCCCACGAGATCTGGCGCTACGACGCGGACCACGCATTCGCGAATCCGTCCTCCGCCCGCTACGACGAGAAGTCGGCCGAGGACGCCTGGGGGCACGTGAGAGCGTTCCTGGCCCGGGAGCTCCGGCCGGCGGAGTAGATCGCGGGGTCGGGTCGGGAGGTTCTTTCACAGAATCTCCCACTCCCGAGCCCGAACGCGGTATCCTGCGGCGCGTGCGGAGGAACAGCGCCCCTCCTCGATCGCGGGGAAGCCCCGGCGGCCCCGCGCCCCCCTGGCGCATCGAGGGTCCCGACATGAAGAAGGCGTCTCTCGTGTTCGCACTGGCCGCGGCACTCCTGCTGCCCGCGCTCGCCGCGGCCTCGCCCGTCAACGTGCAGATTCTCGGCACGGTCGAGTACAACCAGGTCTCGATCGGTCAGTTCGGCAACGTGAACCCCGGCGATCCGGTCTCCGTGACGTTCACGCTGGACACGACCATGTTCCTGAACAGCGCGAGCTTCCCGACCCGCGGCTACGTGATCGACGAGTCATCGTTCACGCTCACCGCCGGTTCGGCCACCGTTCATCTGCGGAATCCGTTCCCCGGCGTGCCGTACTTCGTGGTGCGCGACAACGACCCCGCTGTCGACGGCTTCTTCTTCTCCCGCGGCACCGACTTCCCGGCCGGTCTTCCGCTCGACGAGGCCGCGAACGGCGCCGGCACCCGCTTCTTCGAGAGCGGATTCTCGGTCAGCTACGAGGGCACGCGGCTCCCGTCGCTCGACATCCTCGACGCGGTGGGCACGTACGATCTGAGCGGCATCGGCAGCTTCTACTTCGTGATCCTCGACCTCGGCTTCGAGCCGATCGGGTTCATCTACGACCAGATGACGATCTCGGCGCCGGTGTCGGTGGAGTCCGAGAGCTGGGCCGGCGTGAAGGCGCTGTTCCGGTAGCGGTCCGGGCTATCCACTGATCTCCGGGACGACCTGCCCCGTCCCGGAGTCCGCGGGGCCGACGTTCACGTCGGCCCCGTTCGCTTGTCCCGCGCTCGAGATCGCGAGCTATTCCACGAAGAGATCCAGCCGCGGCGTGCGTTGCGGGTCGATCGAGTAGCGCCCGAAGTCCGTGACGCCGGCCTCCCGCAGCACGTCCTCGTCGAGCCGGAGCTGGCCGGTGCACTCGTGCGCGGGACGCGACACGATCTCCATCGCGGCATCGGCCACGATGTCCACCGATCGACAGTCCGCGGGGTCGATGCCCGG